>NZ_CP031842.1:300000-570000 GCF_003441615.1 Dechloromonas sp. HYN0024
GAGATGTTTATAGTTGAGTGGCGTCATTTGTTATCGAAAAAATCGAAGTATTGTTCAATTTTGATCAGTTTTTTGCTTTGGTGCAATGTTCTATCATCGCGGCGTTGCTCATTTGTGGAGTTCACCATGAAACGTATCTTTCTCTTTCTTGCTACCAACCTGGCGGTCATGCTGGTGCTCAGCGTCGCTACCAGCTTGCTTGGCGTCAATCGCTTCCTGACCGCGAACGGCCTCAATGTCGGCATGCTGTTTGTCTTTGCCGCCGTGATCGGCTTTGGCGGTGCCTTCATTTCGCTGCTGATGTCGAAAACCATGGCCAAATGGAGTACCGGGGCACGGGTTATCGAGTCGCCCAGTTCATCGACGGAAATGTGGCTGGTTGACACGGTCGCCCGTTTGTCCAAACGGGCCGGTCTGCCCATGCCGGAGGTCGCCATCTACGACGGTGAGCCGAATGCCTTTGCCACCGGCGCCAGCAAAAACAGTTCGCTGGTCGCCGTATCGACCGGTCTGCTCCAGGGTATGACGCGTGATGAAGCTGAAGCCGTATTGGCCCACGAGGTCGCCCACATTGCCAATGGTGACATGGTGACGATGACCCTCATTCAGGGGGTGGTGAATACCTTCGTTGTCTTCCTGTCCCGCATCGTCGGCTATGTGGTCGATGGCTTCCTGCGGCGCGGTGATAGCGAAAATTCCGGGCCGGGCATTGGCTACATGGTGACCAGCATGATCTGCGAAGTGGTCTTCGGCTTGCTCGCCAGCATCCTCGTTGCCTGGTTCTCGCGGCAGCGCGAGTTTCGTGCCGATGCCGGTGCCGCCGGCCTGATGGGCTCGCCGGTGCCGATGCAGAATGCTTTGCGTCGCCTGGGCAGCCTGCATACCGATCCCTTGCCGCAAAGCATGGCGGCTTCGGGAATTGCCGGTGGCAGCAGCTGGATGGCGCTGTTTTCGACCCATCCGCCGCTGGAAGAACGGATTGCTGCACTGGGCGGTCGTTAATCGTCGTCCTCCAATGGCACGCGCTTTGCTAAGTAATGCTTATGATGCAATGCACAAAAGTACTGACCTTCGCCTTGGGCTGCGCTGCGACACTCGCCGTGGCGCAGCCCGAATACGACCTGGCGAAACTTGAAGCCCTGGCGCTTTCCACCAGCCGCACTGTTATGGCAGCTCGTGAACAGATTACGGTGGCGCGATCTGCGGTAGATAGTGCCGCAGCCTTTCCCAATCCGGAGCTTGAATATCTGGGGGGGACGGTGCGCAGCCGCGGAGTGGGCGGCAATACCGGCGACGCTCGCAGCATCACCTTGACCCAGCCGCTCGATATGCCGTGGCGGCGGACGGCGCGGATTGGCGTGGCGGAAGCCGGGCTGGATTCGACGGCGGCAGTGGTCAAGGCGTTCGAGGCAGATGCGTTGGCGCGCCTCCGTTTGCGTTATTTCGAAGTGCTGCGCCGCGATGTTGAATTGAGTAATACCCGAGAAGATATGGCTGCCATGGAGAGTGTGCGCTCACGCATCGCACTCCGTGTGGACACTGGCGAAGCGCCACGTTTTGAACTGATCAAAGCCGATGCCGAGTTGCTGAATGTGCAGAAAATCGCGCAGGCGGCTGGCTTTCGGCGGGAGCAGGCGCGGTTGCAATTGCGCCAGAGCGTCGGCGAAGGCTTGTCCGCTGATTTTGTCCTGCGCGGCAACCTGAGAGACCCCCTGGATGTGCCCCCGCTTGGTGCGTTGCGCAAACAACTGGCTGAATCAAGCCCTGATTTGGCGCGGGCACGCGCCGAAATGGTGCGGGCGCAACATCAGCTTGATCTTGAGCGGCGTCAGCGCTGGCCAAATGTGGCCCTGAAAGCGGGTCTCGATGAAGATCCGGAGACCCGGGTCAGCAAGTTCGGCGTGGTGGTCTCGATCCCATTGTGGGATAGACGCCACGGTCCGGTTGGCGAAGCATCGGCCCAACTGTCGCGGGCCCGCCACGAGTTGGCGGCACAGGAGTTTTCACTGCCGCAGCAACTCGAGATTGCTTTCCAGCAATATGAAATCGCCCAGGCGCAGGTTGGCGCACTCGAGTCAGGCATCCTCCGCCAGGCCGAGGCGGCCGTGACGGTGGCCGAGGCCGCTTATCGTTTTGGCGAGCGCGGGTTTCTCGAGGTTCTCGATGCCCAGCGGGTGTTTCGTGCGGCGCGGGCAGAACTGATTACGGCGCGTTATGAACTGGCTTCGGCCTGGGTTGAAATTGAACGACTGCGGGCCCTGCCGGGAGGAAAAGAACAATGAAAGAATTCCTGTTTCTGTTGTTGGTTGTAACCGCGCTGAGCGGCTGCAATCAGGAGCATAAAAAGGCCGCCGCGCCCCAGGTGCACGATCCAATGGCGGTTTCTCCGTCGCCGGCGTTGTTGGGGCAGCTCAGGATCAGTGCAGTCAACACCCAGCCTGTGGCCGAAACCTTGCGGGTTAGCGGCCGCATAGACTTTGACGAGCAGCGTTTGGCTCGCATTGGTGCGACGGTGACCGGTCGGGTCACAGACATCGATGCCCTGCTCGGGCAAAGCGTCAAAAAGGAGAGGTTCTGGCCCGCCTGAACAGCAGCGAACTGTCCAGTCAGCAACTGGAGTATCTCAAGGCGCGCTCCCAGCTTGAACTCAATCGCCGTAATGCCGAGCGCGCCAGGGCGTTGTTTGAGGCCGATGTGATCAGCGCGGCTGAACTGCAGCGTCGGGAAAGCGAATTTCATATTTCGACCGCCGAAACACGGGCGGCCAGTGATCAGTTGCAATTGCTCGGCGTCAGTCCGGGGGCGATTGATCGCCTGGCCAAACAGGGGGCTGTCAACTCGGTAACACCGGTGGCGGCAACCCTGAGTGGTGTCGTCGTCGAGCGCAAGCTGGCGCAGGGGCAGGTGGTGCAGCCAGCCGACGCCCTGTTTGTGGTGGCTGATCTCTCCCGATTGTGGGCGGTTGCGCAGGTGCCGGAGCAGCAGGTTAGCCAGGTCAAGGCCGGGCAGTCGGTGAGTATTGAGGTGCCGGCTCTGGGCAACGAAAAGCTGGTCGGTAAATTGATTTTTGTCGGTCAGACCATCGATCCCGAAACGCGTACCGTTCTGGTGCGTACCGAACTGGATAACCGGGACGGTCGTCTCAAGCCGGCCATGCTGGCTTCAATGCTGATCGAGGCGAAGCCAGTCGAGCGTCTGGTTGTGCCTGCCGGTGCCGTGGTTCGCGAAAATGATGAGGATCACGTTTTTGTGGCCGGGGAAAATGGCATTTTTCGCCTCGTCAAGGTCAAGCTAGGGCCGGATCAGGGTGGGGTTCGGGTGGTGCTTTCCGGTCTCAAGGCCGGCGAGAAGTTGGTGGTCGATGGTGCTTTCCATCTCAACAACGAGCGTAATCGCAAGGAAATGGAGGGCGCGTGATCGAGTCCCTTGTACGTGCGGCGCTCAAGCAGCGCCTCGTTGTTGCGGTAGTTGCCACCGTCCTGTTCTTTTTCGGTCTGGATGCGGCGCGCCATTTGTCGGTCGATGCCTTTCCTGATGTCACCAATGTTCAGGTCCAGATTGCCACCGAGGCCTCCGGGCGTTCGCCGGAGGAAGTAGAGCGTTTCGCGACCGTGCCGCTCGAAGTGGCGATGACCGGGCTGCCCGGGCTGGAGGAAATGCGTTCGCTGAACAAGCCGGGCCTGTCGCTGATTACACTGGTCTTCAATGACAAGACAGACGTCTATTTTGCCCGCCAACTGGTCATGGAGCGCCTGCTCGAAGTTGGGTCCCGCTTGCCGGCGGGTATCACGCCGGTGCTTGGTCCGGTGTCGACCGGTCTCGGTGAAGTCTATCAATACACGCTGGAGCGTGCGGATGACGGCGATCAGACGCTCAGTGAAGAAGAACTGATGAAGCGCCGGATCGCCCAGGACTGGGTGGTTCGTCCCCTGTTGCGTTCGATTCCAGGGGTCGCCGAGATCAATTCTCAAGGCGGCTTTGCCAAGCAATATCAGGTGCTGGTCAATCCCGACAAGCTGCGCCATTTCGGACTGAGTGTCGCCGATGTTTATCAGGCCGTGGGGCGCAACAATGCCAATGCCGGGGGCGGCGTCCTGCCGCAATATGCCGAGCAATATCTGATTCGTGGCGTTGGCCTGGTCCGTGACCTGGGCGATCTGCGGGCTATCGTGCTCAAGGAGAAAGAAGGTGTGCCGGTGTACGTCGGTGATGTGGCCGATGTGCAAATCGGCCATGAGGTGCGCCAGGGCGCCGTGATCAAGAACGGGACAACGGAAGCGGTTGGTGGTGTCGTGATGATGATCGCCGGCGGCAACGCCAAGGAGGTGGTCAGCCGGGTCAAGGCGCGGGTCCAGGAAATTAATCGCAAGGGAATGTTGCCCGATGGCCTGAAAATTGAGCCGTACTATGATCGTTCCGAGTTGGTCGATGCGGCCCTCTGGACAGTGACCAAGGTTTTGCTCGAAGGTGTGATGCTGGTTGTGGTCGTGCTTTTTCTCTTCCTCGGGGACGTGCGTTCATCGCTTATCGTCGTTGGGACGCTGGTGCTGACGCCGTTGCTGACATTTATGGCGATGAACAGGCTGGGCATATCGGCCAATCTGATGTCGCTCGGCGGCCTGGCCATAGCCATCGGCTTGATGGTCGACGGCTCGGTGGTCGTGGTCGAAAATGCCTTCCTCCAGCTTGGCCGTCATGCCAGGAGCGGTGATGGCCAGATACGGGTGATTCTGCGTGCCGTGGTCGAGGTGGCAACGCCGGTTATTTTCGGTGTCGGCATCATTATTCTGGTCTTCCTCCCGCTGATGACCCTGCAGGGTATGGAGGGCAAGATGTTCGCGCCACTGGCCTACACCATCGCCATTGCCCTGGCTATTTCGCTGGTGTTGTCGATGACGCTGACGCCGGTAATGTCGACCTACCTGCTCAAGCCGCCAGCGCATGATGGGGATCACGACACAAAGCTGATCGCCATCATGAAGCAGCGCTACCTGAAAATGCTCCACTGGGCTCTTGGTAACGAGCGCAAGACGGTGATCATGGCGGTCGGGGCTTTCGTCCTGACCATCGCCACCTTGCCCTTCCTGGGCACGGCCTTCATCCCGGAAATGAAGGAAGGCTCGGTGGTGCCCGGCATCAACCGCGTGCCGAACATCTCCCTCGATGAGTCGGTCAAGATGGAAATGGAAGCCATGCGTCTGGTCATGCAGGTGCCGGGTGTCAAGTCGGCGGTTTCCGGGGTTGGGCGTGGCGAGTCGCCGGCTGATCCACAAGGGCCAAATGAATCAACGCCCATTGTCAGCCTTAAACCGCGTAGCGAATGGCCCTCTGGCTGGACCCAGGAGACCATTCAGGATGCCATGCGCGAGAAGTTGAAAGCCTTGCCGGGCGTTCAGGTGGTCATGGCGCAGCCGATTTCGGATCGGGTGGACGAAATGGTGACGGGGGTTCGCTCGGATATTGCCGTCAAGGTCTTTGGCGACGATCTCGATCAGTTGAAAAGAATTGCCGGCCAGATTGGCAAGGTCGCCCAGACCCTTGAGGGGGCGGAGGACTTGCGTATCGAGCGGATCAGCGGCCAGCAGTACTTGTCCGTTGAAATCGACCGGCAGGCGATTGCCCGACTCGGTCTCAACGTATCGGATGTCAACGACCTGCTCGAAACGGCCGTGGGCGGCAAGGTGGCGACCGAGATTTTTGAGGGCGAACGACGCTTCCCGGGCGTGGTCCGCTTGCCGGAGCGGTTTCGCAATAACGTCGAGGAAATTTCGAACATTCTGATCACCTCGCGAAGTGGGGCGCAGGCTCGCCTGGCAGATGTCGCCAAGATCAGCGTCATGGATGGCCCGGCCCAGATTTCGCGGGAACTCGGCAAACGGCGCATCGTGGTCGGCGTCAACGTCAAGGACAGGGACCTGGGCAGCTTTGTCGCCGAGCTGCAGGAGAAAGTCGATGGCCAGATCAAGTTGCCAGAGGGCTACTATCTCGAGTGGGGCGGGCAGTTCCAGAATATGGAGCGGGCGCTCGGCCACCTGAAGATCATTATCCCGATCACCATCGCGGCCATTTTCTTCCTGCTCTTCCTGCTTTTCAATTCGCTGCGTTTTGCCACGCTGATCATCACCGTGCTGCCTTTTGCCTCCATCGGCGGGATCATCGGCCTGTTCGTCAGCGGCGAATACCTGTCGGTGCCAGCCTCGGTCGGCTTCATTGCCCTGTGGGGCATTGCCGTGCTCAATGGCGTGGTGCTCGTCTCGTACATCCGCGGTCTGCGGGATGAGGGGCGCAGTGTGCGCGAGGCGGTGGTCGAAGGGGCTACGCTGCGTTTCCGCCCGGTCATGATGACGGCAACCGTGGCCATGCTGGGCCTCATCCCCTTCCTGTTTTCCAGCGGCCCCGGCTCCGAGGTGCAGCGCCCTCTGGCGATTGTCGTTATCGGCGGCCTGATCACCTGCACACTGCTGACGCTGCTGGTTTTGCCGACAATTTATCGCTGGTTTGACGAAGACGAGGTTCAGGCATGAAAGAGATCAAGGCGGTTATCCGTCCCAACAAACTCGCCATGTTGCGTGATGCGCTGGTGCTGTTGCCTGGCTTCCCGGGTATGACGGTGAGCAAGGTCGAGGGGTGCAGCGCGCCGTCGCGGCACGTGCCGGCGCGGAGCCGGATCAAGGAGGAGCTAACCGACTACACGCCCAAGGTTCGGATTGAAATCGTCGCGCCGGATGAGGTGGCAGAAATCCTTTTTCAGCGTATCACCGAGGTGGCACAGACCGGGCATTACGGCGACGGGCTGGTCTGGGTCACTGATGTCGAGCGGGCTGCGTTTATTTTCAAAACAACCCCAGGGCCCGAAAAATAGAGACGATTCAGCGTATTACTTTTGTCTGGTGTGGAAAATTTCACAGGTGAATTGGGCAGGATTTCCTAAAATTCCGACATGATTATTCCCCCTTGCGGGGTTAGGCGAGTCGGAAACTTATGGAACATCTGCTCAATCCGGGAATCGGAAGGCCCTTGATGTCCTCGCTCGAGTTACAGGAGGGCATTGCCAGCTTGTCGCGTGGTGCCTTTTTCAAGGAGGCTCCCCTCGACATGATGCTCAGCATCCTGACCGAGGCGGCGGCGGAACGCTCCGGCGTTGAGCGCGTCAGTATCTGGGCGCTCAATGACGAGCATCAGGAACTCGTCTGTCTCGATCTCTACGAGATGTCGGCTCGCCGCCACAGCAAGGGTGAGAGCCTGCGAGCCAGCCAGTATCCGTCTTACTTCCGGGCCTTGCATGAAGGCCGCAGCATTGCCGCCGACGATGCCTATGTTCATCCTCTGACCACAGAGTTTCTTGCTAGCTACCTGCCGCAGCATGATGTAACGGCCAAGCTTGATATGCCGATTCACATCCGTGGTGAACTTCAGGGCGTACTTTGTCTTGAACAGGTCGCTTCGCGCCAGCCGTGGGCGTCAGCCCATGTCCTGTTTGCCCAGGCGGTGGCCAATCTGGTGACCCTTGCGCTGGTTGAGCATGAGGCGAATGAGGCACGGCGTCAGGCGCAAATTGCCAGCGAGCAACTCAAGGCAATTTTTGATGCCTCCCGGGAGCGTGCTGTCTTTGGTGGTGGGCTGGCCCTGGCGGCAGGCCACTAGACCTGCGGTTGGGCTGGTGACGGGCGTGTCTGATGCAGGCCCGCCGGTAAGGTTGCCAGATTCAGCCCCGAATGCAGGCTAGGGCTGCACCGAGTTCCCCCAGTCTTTGCTCAATACTGGCTCTGACAGCACCATCCTCGAGATTGCCGGCTTGTTGGCCGATCAACCCGGTGAGGTGCCGGGCCAGGTGCATGACACCCCATAGCTCGAGCAGCTCAGCCTGGTCGGTCAGCTTCCGGGCTTCGACAGACAGGGCATAAGCATCCGGCGGCAGGGCCGCCAGGGCATCCCGCATCAACTGGATCTGTTCGCTGGCTTCGTTTACAAATAACTGGTCGAGGATGGCCGAGCGCTCGTCGCTCGTCGTCGCCGTGGCGCAGGCTTCCAGTCGCTTGGCAAAATGGCTGGCGCGTTCGCCAAAGGCGGTATGTTCAAGGCCGGCGGCATCATCCAGGCATTCGATGCAGGCCGTAATTGCCGCGATCAGGCGGGGTGTTGGGGATGTTTCTTCAAGACGGTCGGCGGCGCAGGCCAGGGCTTCGCCGAGGCGAAGACAATCGGCGTCGGCGGTTTCGATGGCGATGGCGTAGAGACTGAAAATGGCCGGTCTGACATTGTCAGCCGCATGACGCTCCGACCAGGCCGTGGCCAGATGGCGGCTGGCGGCGATCCAGCGGGTATTGAGCTTAGGGTCGAAGCGTGCCTTGCGTGGCGTGCGGACCCAGGGCAGGATCGCCGCAGTCGCCTCCAGGGTGGGGGCGAGCGCGGCGCGGGTTTCCTCGAGTTCGTGCTCGGGGATGTCCGCCATGAAGGCTTATTGGGCGGCCAGTTTGGCGAAAGCCGACACGACTTCCGGCGGCGCCTGAACCAGTTCGATGAGGACACCTTCGCCGCCGATCGGGAACTCCTCGTTGCCCTTCGGGTGCAGGAAGGTAATGTCGAAACCGGCGGCGCCCTTGCGAATGCCGCCCGGGGCGAAGCGCACGCCATTGGCCGAGAGCCATTCGACGGCCTTGGGCAGGTCGTCGATCCACAAGCCGACATGGTTGAGCGGCGTGGTGTGCACGGCCGGCTTCTTTTCCGGATCGAGCGGCTGCATCAGGTCGACTTCGACCTTGAAGGGGCCACTACCCATGGCGCAGATGTCTTCGTCGACATTTTCTCGCTCGGAAACAAAGGTGCTGGTGATTTCCAGGCCGAATTTCTCGACCCACAGGGTGCGCAGCTTTTCTTTGGAGGGGCCGCCGATGGCGATTTGCTGAATGCCGAGAACCTTGAACGGACGTGTCATGAGTCGATTCCTGTTGTGTGGTGAATAACGTAATCCATAATTATAGAGATTTCCTGCGGTAGGCGAGCACCAGCAACGCGACGCCAATCAGCATCATTGGCAGGGACAGCCACTGGCCCATGCTGATCGTGTAGGACTGGCCGAAAATGCCGGCGTCCGGTTCGCGGAAGAATTCGGTGATGAAGCGGAAGCAGCCGTAGCCGACCAGGAAAGCGCCGGATACGGCGCTACGCGGTCGGGACTGCCTGGAATAAAGCCACAAGATCACAAACAGCGAAAAGCCTTCGAGGCCTATGTGATAGAGCTGCGAGGGGTGACGGGGCAGCATGTCCCCGGCTTGCGGGAAGACCATGGCCCACGGCAGGCTGGCGTCGGTGACGCGCCCCCACAGTTCGCCGTTGATGAAATTGCCGAGGCGGCCGGCGGCAAGACCGAGTGGAACGAGTGGGGCGACAAAGTCGGTGATGTCCCACCAGTTCACATCCTGTTTTTTCGCCCACAGCCCGAGCGCCACCAGGACACCGATAAATCCGCCATGAAAGCTCATGCCGCCCTTCCAGACGGCAAGGATTTCGAGCGGGTTGCTCAGGTAATAAGCCGGGTCGTAGAAGAAAACCTGCCCGAGGCGACCACCGACGATGACCCCGAGCATGCCGTAGAAGAGCAGGTCGTCGAGTTGCTCGACGCTGAGGGTCGATGAACCATGCTTGATGCGGTAGCGCCCAAGAAAAATAAACTGAACGAAGGCAAGGAGATACATCAAACCGTACCAGCGTACCGACAGGGGGCCGAGCGAAAAGGCGACGGGGTCGAACTGCGGGTGAAGAAGCATCGAAGGTTCAGAGTGGGCTAGAATTAGCCGATTATAGTTCGCGTCCGATGACAAGACATCGACGCCAGTTTCCGACGGAGATTTCCATGCCCCATTATCGCTCCCGCACCTCGACCCACGGCCGTAACATGGCCGGCGCCCGCTCCCTGTGGCGCGCCACAGGCATGAAGGATGGCGACTTCGGCAAGCCGATCATTGCTGTGGTCAATAGTTTCACCCAGTTCGTGCCGGGCCATGTGCACCTCAAGGACATGGGGCAGCTGGTGGCGCGCGAGATCGAAGCGGCCGGCGGCGTGGCCAAGGAATTCAATACCATCGCTATCGACGATGGCATCGCCATGGGCCATAGCGGCATGCTGTACTCGCTGCCCAGTCGCGACCTGATTGCCGATTCGGTTGAGTACATGGTCAACGCCCATTGCGCCGACGCCATGGTCTGCATCTCCAATTGCGACAAGATCACGCCGGGTATGCTGATGGCCGCCATGCGCCTCAATATCCCGGTTATCTTCGTGTCCGGCGGACCGATGGAGGCCGGCAAGGTCAAGATTCAGGGCAACGTTGTGCACCTTGATCTCGTCGATGCCATGGTCAAGGCAGCGGATGCCGCTGTTTCTCAGGCTGATCTCGATGATATCGAACGCTCTGCCTGCCCAACCTGCGGCTCCTGTTCCGGCATGTTTACCGCCAACTCGATGAACTGCCTGACCGAAGCTTTCGGTCTCAGTCTGCCGGGCAACGGTACGGTCGTTGCCACGCATGCTGACCGCAAACAACTTTTCCTGCGCGCCGGTCGGCAGATTGTCGAGCTGTGCAAGCGCTATTACGAAGAAGATGATGCCTCGGTGCTGCCGCGCTCGATCGCCACCAAGGCGGCCTTCGAGAATGCCATGACCCTTGATGTTGCGATGGGCGGCTCGACCAATACTGTCCTCCACATTCTGGCCACGGCGCAGGAAGCCGGCGTCGATTTCACGATGGCCGACATTGACCGCATTTCCCGTGCCGTTCCCTGCTTGTGCAAGGTGGCGCCGATGACTGACAAGTACCACATTGAGGATGTGCATCGTGCGGGCGGCATCATGGGCATCCTCGGCGAACTCGACCGGGCTGGCCTGATTGACCGTGACGTGCCGACCGTCCATATCAAGAATATCGGCGAGGCCATCGATCGCTGGGACATCGTTCGTGAACACGACGTCAAGGTGCATGAATTTTTCAAGGCTGCGCCGGGCGGCGTGCCGACTCAGGTCGCCTTCTCGCAGGATCGGCGCTTCAACGAGCTTGATCTGGATCGTACCAACGGCTGTATCCGCAACAAGGCCAATGCCTTCTCGCAAGAGGGGGGGCTTGCCGTGCTCTACGGCAACATCGCGGTCGACGGCTGTATCGTCAAGACGGCCGGGGTCGACGAATCGATCTGGAAGTTCACCGGCAAGGCGCGCGTGTTTGAAAGCCAGGATGCTGCAGTCGAGGCCATTCTGGGCGAACGCATCGTTGCCGGCGACATTGTCGTGATCCGCTACGAAGGCCCGAAGGGCGGTCCCGGTATGCAGGAAATGCTCTATCCGACCTCCTATCTGAAGTCGATGGGTCTCGGTAAAGCCTGCGCACTGCTGACCGACGGCCGTTTCTCCGGTGGTACGTCAGGGCTGTCGATTGGCCATGCGTCACCGGAGGCCGCCGATGGGGGCGCCATCGGCCTGGTGGAAGAGGGCGATACCATCGAAATCGACATCCCGAATCGCCGCATTCATTTGGCCATTTCAGAAGGCGAACTGGTCAACCGTCGCGTCGCCATGGATGCCAAGGGCGACGCCGCCTGGCAGCCGGTCGATCGTCAGCGTACTGTCTCGGCGGCACTGCAGGCCTACGCCCTGATGGCCACTTCGGCTGACAAGGGTGCTGTGCGCGACGTCAAGCAGATTCAGCGCCGCAAATGACCCTGGCGGTCTGGCTCGGGTTTCTGCTGGCATCGATCCTGATTGCCGTCACGCCCGGGCCGGGAGCCGTCATCAGCATGAGCACTGGCATGCGGCATGGCTATTGGGCTGCGCTGATGGCGATACTTGGCCTGCAGACGGCAATTTTGATCCATCTGCTGATCGTGGCGCTGGGTCTCGGTGCTTTGGTCGCCGCGTCCGAAACGGCATTTTCGGTGGTCAAGTTTCTCGGTGCGGCTTACCTCGTTTGGCTCGGATTCCAGAAGTGGCGGGCACCGGTAGTGCCGGTGGATGCCAACGCGCCGCCGGTACTTCGCAAGGGCTTGTTCCTGCAGGGCGTCCTGGTCAATCTGACCAATCCCAAGGCGATTATTTTCATCGCCGCCCTGGTGCCCCAGTTTGTCAGCCCGGGCCAGGCACAGGTGCCCCAGTATCTGATCATTGCGACGACCCTTTGTCTGACCGATCTGACCGTGATGTCGGGCTATGCACTTGCAGCCGTCCATCTTGGGCGCTGGTTGCATGACCCGATAGCGATCCGGCGGCAGAATCGTTTTTTTGGTGGTTTGTTTGTCTCGGCCGGCGCCTTGCTGGCGGTGTCGTCTCGCCCGATATAAACATTCGCTGTCAACGGTGTGCCGGCACCGCGCGTTAACTCACTCGGATAGGCGTGATAAGTGCCTTTGAGCATCCGGTTTGCAAGGGATAGAAAAGGGTTTTATCATCCATTACTGATGTATCCACTAACCTGAATAACGGAGCGAGAGAATGAAAGCTGTTTATGTTGCCGTGATGGCTGCTGCTGGTATCGTGATGGCCGGTCAGGCCCAGGCTGACGAAGCTCTGGCCAAGGCCAAGAACTGCATGTCCTGCCACGCCATCGACAAGAAGCTGGTTGGCCCGGCTTACAAGGATGTCGCTGCCAAGTACAAGGGCGACAAGGGTGCGCCGGCCATGCTGGCCGCCAAGGTTAAGGCTGGTGGCAAGGGTACCTGGGGTCAGATCCCGATGCCGCCGAACAATGTCACCGAAGACGAAGCCAAGAAGCTGGTTGCCTGGGTTCTTTCCCAGAAGTAATTTCGGACGCAAATCTGCAAAAAGCCGACTATATGTCGGCTTTTCTGTTTTTTGGTGTTGACAGGGCTGATGGTCGTCCGGATAATCTCGGGTTCTTCCGGAGGGGTACCCAAGCGGTCAACGGGAACAGACTGTAAATCTGTCGGCTCTGCCTTCGAAGGTTCGAATCCTTCCCCCTCCACCAGATTAAATGCTGTAGCAGCCTGTGTTGCGGGCGTAATAAGCGGGTGTAGCTCAATGGTAGAGCTGAAGCCTTCCAAGCTTAAGACGAGGGTTCGATTCCCTTCACCCGCTCCATAACGCAGTACGGCTGGAGTTTTAAGGTAGGCCCATGTAGCTCAGTGGTAGAGCACTCCCTTGGTAAGGGAGAGGTCGGAAGTTCGATTCTTCTCATGGGCACCACCGTTAGCTTGGATTCTGGATTTTTTATTTATTTGATTATTGAGGAACTGGAATGGCTAAGGAAAAATTCGAGCGTACCAAGCCGCACGTAAACGTTGGCACGATTGGTCACGTTGACCATGGCAAGACGACGCTGACGGCGGCGATCACGACGGTTCTGTCCGCCAAGTTTGGTGGTTCGGCCAAGAAGTATGACGAAATCGACGCAGCGCCGGAAGAAAAGGCCCGCGGTATTACGATCAATACCGCCCACGTTGAATACGAAACCGCGAATCGTCACTACGCTCACGTTGACTGCCCGGGTCACGCTGACTACGTCAAGAACATGATTACCGGTGCTGCCCAGATGGACGGCGCGATTCTGGTTTGTTCGGCTGCTGACGGCCCGATGCCGCAGACCCGCGAACACATTCTGCTGGCCCGTCAGGTTGGTGTGCCGTACGTTCTGGTGTTCATGAACAAGTGCGACATGGTTGACGATGCTGAGCTGCTTGAGCTGGTCGAAATGGAACTGCGCGAGCTGCTGTCCAAGTACGACTTCCCGGGCGACGACACCCCGATCATTCACGGTTCGGCCCTCAAGGCCCTCGAAGGCGACCAGTCTGAAATCGGCGAGCCGTCGATCTTCCGTCTGGCTGATGCCCTGGACTCCTACATTCCGACCCCGGAACGTGCGATTGACCAGCCGTTCCTGATGCCGGTTGAAGACGTCTTCTCGATCTCGGGTCGCGGCACTGTGGTGACCGGCCGTATCGAGCGTGGTGTTGTGAAGGTTGGCGAAGAAATCGAAATCGTTGGTATCCGCCCGACCGTCAAGACCACCTGTACCGGTGTTGAAATGTTCCGCAAGCTGCTCGATCAGGGTCAGGCTGGCGACAACGTTGGCGCGCTGCTGCGTGGTACCAAGCGTGAAGACGTCGAGCGTGGTCAGGTTCTGTGCAAGCCGGGTTCGGTCAAGCCGCACACCCACTTCACGTCGGAAGTGTACATCCTGTCGAAGGATGAAGGCGGCCGTCACACCCCGTTCTTCAATGGTTACCGTCCGCAGTTCTACTTCCGTACGACCGACGTGACCGGCTCCATCGATCTGCCGGAAGGCGTCGAGATGGTTATGCCTGGCGACAACATCGCCATGACCATCAAGCTGATCGCTCCGATCGCCATGGAAGAAGGTCTGCGTTTCGCCATCCGTGAAGGCGGTCGTACCGTCGGCGCCGGTGTCGTTGCCAAGATCATCGAGTAATCGGTAATTTTTGTAATCAAGGCGCCTCGGGCAACCGCGGCGCTTTGATGTTTCTGCCGCAGGGGTGTAGCTCAATTGGTAGAGCAACGGTTTCCAAAACCGTAGGTCGGGGGTTCGATTCCCTCCGCCCCTGCCACTCTCTTTAAAGATCGCGAATTTCATGGCTGACAAGATCAAGTTTGCGCTGGCGCTGGTTATTCTGGCAGCTGGCGTGGCTGGCTTCTACCTGCTCTCCGAGCAGGCAATGATTTTGCGCGTCCTGGCGGTCCTCGTTGGGTTGGCGCTGGCAGTTGCCGTGGCTTGGAAAACCGAGTCGGGGCAGCGCTTCTTCATGTTCGCCAACGAGGCTGTTGTCGAAGCCAAGAAGGTGGTCTGGCCGAGCCGCAAGGAAACCATGCAGACGACCGGGGCGGTTTTCGCTTTTGTCGTGGTCATGGCGGTCTTCCTGTATCTCACTGACAAAAGCCTGGAATGGGTTCTCTATGACCTGGTCCTGGGCTGGAAGAAATCATGAGTAAACGCTGGTACGTTGTTCACGCTTACTCCGGCTTCGAAAAGAGCGTCATGCGCGCAATTTTGGAGCGCATTGAGCGTCTTGGCATGCAGGAAAAGTTCGGTCGGATTCTCGTTCCGGTCGAAGAAGTCGTGGAAATGAAGAATGGCCAGAAGGCCATTTCGGAACGCAAGTTCTTTCCAGGCTACGTGCTGTGCGAAATGGAAATGGACGACGACTCCTGGCACTTGGTGAAGAACACGCCCAAGGTCACCGGTTTCGTTGGCGGCACCGCCACCAAGCCCACCCCGATTTCCGAAAAGGAAGTCGACAAGATCATGCAGCAGATGCAGGAAGGTGTTGAAAAGCCCCGTCCGAAGGTGCTGTTCGAGGTGGGTGAAGTCGTCCGGGTCAAGGAAGGTCCGTTTACCGATTTCCATGGTGCTGTTGAGGACGTTAATTACGAAAAAAATCGTATCCGCGTTTCGGTGACCATTTTCGGTCGCGCTACGCCGGTCGAACTCGAGTTTGGTCAGGTCGAAAAAGCCTGATTCTGGTTTCAGGGCAAGCCGAAAGCCCTTTGTTTCGGCAAGAGGAGCGCCGGTAGCGGAATAGATTTCCGTGAAAGCGCGCTACCACTCATCAATTAGGAGCAATTATGGCCAAGAAAATTATTGGTTATATCAAGCTGCAAGTGCCGGCTGGCAAGGCGAATCCGTCGCCCCCGATCGGCCCGGCACTGGGTCAGCGCGGTCTGAACATCATGGAATTCTGCAAGGCCTTCAACGCCCAGACTCAAGGCGTCGAACCGGGTCTGCCGATTCCTGTCGTGATCACCGCTTTTGCCGACAAGTCCTTCACCTTCGTGATGAAGACGCCGCCGGCCACCATTCTGATCAAGAAGGCTGCCGGTATCAAGTCCGGTTCGGCCAAGCCGCATACCGACAAGGTGGGCAAGATCACCCGCGCCCAGGCTGAAGAAATCGCCAAGACCAAGATGCCCGATCTGACTGCTGCCGATATGGAAGCCGCTGTTCGCACCATCGCTGGTTCCGCCCGTTCCATGGGCATTACGGTAGAGGGTCTGTAATCATGGCTAAGCTCACCAAAAAGCAAAAGGCCCAGCAGGGCAAAGTTGTCCCGCTCAAGCTCTATCCGGTTCAGGAAGCGCTGACGCTGGCCAAGGAAACCGCCACCGCCAAGTTCGACGAGTCGATCGACGTCGCCGTTAACCTCGGCGTTGATGCCCGTAAATCGGACCAGGTCGTTCGTGGTTCCGTTGTGCTGCCGGCTGGTACCGGCAAGTCGGTTCGCGTTGCCGTTTTCGCCCAGGGCGAAAAGGCCGAAGCCGCCAAGGCTGCCGGTGCTGAAGTCGTCGGTTTTGACGACCTGGCTGCCGAAGTCAAGGCTGGCAATCTGAATTTCGATGTCGTCATCGCTACCCCGGATGCCATGAAGATCGTCGGCCAACTCGGCCAGATCCTCGGTCCGCGCGGCCTGATGCCGAATCCGAAGGTTGGTACCGTGACCATGGATGTTGTCACCGCCGTGAAGAACGCCAAGGCTGGTCAGGTCCAGTACCGTACCGACAAGGCCGGCATCATTCACGCCACCATCGGTCGTGCTTCCTTCTCGGTCGAGAGCCTCGAGTCCAATCTCAAGGCCCTGATCGACGCGCTGAACAAGGCGAAACCGGCTTCTTCCAAGGGCCAGTATCTCCGCAAGGTTGCAGTTGCTGCCACGATGGGCCCCGGCGTTCGCGTCGATCAGGCCACGCTGGTTGGCTAAAAGTACTTTGGGTCGCTGAGGGCTGTGCAAACAGTCGTCAGCGAATCGTCAAAGACCGCAGGCGCTTCGGAAACGAAGCTTAATCGCGAAAGCACCCTGCGCAGACGGTGTCCCCGAACAAGATTTTCTGCTACCCGGCAACGGGGAGCATAGCTTCTGGTTCAGGTCGCCGTAGGTGCGGCGGGAAATTTTTCCCGTCGTGTTATGACTTGAAAGGAGGAAGGACCCGTGGGTCTCAATCTGAACGACAAAAAAGCGGTTGTAGCTGAGGTAGCGGCACAAGTAGCCAACGCCCAGACCATCGCGATTGCCGAATACCGTGGCATTGAGGTCGGTGACCTCACCGTGCTGCGCAAGAAGGCTCGCGAATCTGGCGTCTATCTGCGTGTGTTGAAGAATACCCTGGTACGTCGCGCGGTCGCGGACACTTCGTTCGCCGGCCTGGCTGATCACATGGTCGGTCCGCTGATTTATAGCGTATCCGCCGATCCCGTGGCAGCAGCGAAGGTCCTTAGCGATTTCGCCAAGACCAACGACAAACTGGTACTCAAGGCTGGCTCCTACGCCGGCAAGGTGCTCGACAAGGCTGGTGTGCAGGCGCTCGCGTCCGTCCCGAGCCGCGAAGAGCTGCTCTCCAAGCTGCTGTACGTCATGCAAGCTCCGGTCGCCGGCTTCGTCCGCGGTCTGGCTGCCCTGGCTACCCAGCGCGAAGAAGCTGCCGCTTGATCCCTACCGCATACGAACTGATTTAGGAGTTTATTGAAATGGCAATTAGCAAAGAAGACATCCTGGAAGCCGTAGGCTCCCTGACCGTTATGGAACTGAATGACCTGGTCAAGGCATTCGAAGAGAAGTTTGGCGTTTCCGCCGCTGCCGTCGCCGTCGCCGGCCCGGCTGGTGGTGCTGCCGCTGCTGTTGAAGAGCAGACCGAATTCACCGTGATGCTGAACGCAGCTGGCGATAAGAAGGTCGAAGTCATTAAGGTCGTCCGTGCCGTTACCGGCCTGGGCCTGAAGGAAGCCAAGGATCTGGTTGATGGCGCTCCGAAGGCAGTCAAGGAAGGTGTTTCCAAGGCTGACGCTGAAGCTCTCAAGAAGCAACTGGAAGACGCAGGCGCCAAGGTCGAAGTCAAGTAATCGACGCTTCGCAAGCGGGCTGGCGGCTTTGTCGCCAGCCCTTTTGTGCTTTGTATGACAGGTTAGCTAGATCCCTAAAACGAACTTGAATATCGCCAGCTGGCAAACGCAAACGACACTTTCTTCTTCCCTCCGGGGGAGGAGAGTTCGTTTGCGTTTGCCTGTTTTCTCAGGTTCAACGTTTGATTCAATCCTCACGGAGTTACCATGACTTACTCCTTCACCGAGAAGAAACGCATCCGCAAGAGCTTCGCCAAGCGCGCCAGTGTGCTTGACGTTCCGTACTTGCTGTCGACCCAGTTGCAGTCCTTCAAGGATTTCCTGCAAGACGAAGTCGCTCCCGAACGGCGTAAAAACGAGGGCTTGCAAGCTGCGTTCACCTCGATCTTCCCGATCGTTTCGCATTCCGGCAACGCCCGCCTTGAGTTCGTCAGCTACATGCTGGGTGAGCCGGCCTTCGACGTTACCGAATGCCAGCAGCGCGGCCTGACCTTTGCCTCGTCCCTGCGCGCCAAGGTTCGCCTGGTCATCATGGACCGCGAAGCGCCGGATACCGTGAAGGAAGTCAAGGAGCAGGAAGTTTACATGGGCGAAATGCCCCTGATGACGACCAATGGTTCCTTCGTGATCAACGGTACGGAACGCGTCATCGTTTCCCAGCTGCACCGTTCGCCGGGTGTCTTTTTCGAGCATGACCGCGGCAAGACGCATAGTTCCGGCAAGCTGCTCTTCTCGGCACGCGTCATTCCCTACCGTGGCTCCTGGCTGGACTTCGAGTTCGATCCGAAGGACACCCTGTTCTTCCGCGTCGACCGTCGCCGCAAGATGCCGGTCACCACGCTGCTCAAGGCCATCGGCATGTCGGCCGAGGAAATCCTGGCCCAGTTCTTTGAATTCGACACCTTCCTGCTGGCCAAGGACAAGGTCGAGTTCACGCTGGTTCCGGAACGCCTGCGCGGCGAAGTCGCCCGTTTCGATTTCGTGGGTCCCGATGGCAAGGTCATCGTTGCCAAGGACAAGCGAATTACCGCCAAGCATATTCGTGATATCGGCGCGGCTGCCATCAAGCAGATCGCCGTGCCCGACGAATTCCTGATTGGCCGCGTCATCGCCAAGAACACCATCGACAAGGGCACCGGCGAAGTGGTTGCCAATGCCAATGACGAAATCACCGAAACCCTGCTCGCCAAGCTGCGCGAGTCGGAAATCACCACGATCGAAACGCTCTACACCAACGAACTCGATCGCGGCTCCTTCATTTCGAACACCCTGCGCGCCGATGAAACGGCGACCCGTCAGGCTGCCCGCGTCGCCATCTATCGCATGATGCGTCCCGGTGAGCCGCCGACGGAAGAAGCGGTTGAAATCCTCTTCAACGGCCTGTTCTATTCCGACGAGCGCTACGACCTGTCCGGCGTTGGCCGCATGAAGTTCAACCGTCGTCTGACCCGTCCGGACGTCATTGAATACAAGCTGATGCTCAAGGGCCTGGCCTCCAAGGCTGAAGCTGCCCTGAAGAATCTGGCCGAAGCCTCTGGTTTCGCGCTGTCGGCCATTCAGGATCTGGTTGGTCTGATGCCCTTTGGCGCCCGCGCCATGGTGGAGAACGTCACCCAGGCTGAAGCCGAAGCCCTGGCCGCCAAGATCAAGCCGCTTGGCGCCAATATCGAAGTGCGTGAACAGCTCACCCTGTCGCCGCGCGACATCGTCGAAGTCATCAAGATCCTCGTCGAACTGCGCAATGGCCGTGGCGAAATCGACGACATCGATCACCTCGGTAACCGTCGTGTCCGTTCGGTGGGCGAATTGGCCGAAAACCAGTTCCGCGCCGGTCTGGTGCGCGTCGAACGTGCCGTCAAGGAACGTCTGTCGCAAGCCGAATCCGATAACCTGATGCCGCACGACCTGATCAACGCCAAGCCGATCAGCGCCGCGATCAAGGAGTTCTTCGGTTCCAGCCAGCTCTCGCAGTTCATGGACCAGACCAACCCGCTGTCGGAAATCACCCACAAGCGTCGCGTCTCGGCCCTTGGCCCGGGCGGTCTGACCCGGGAACGTGCCGGCTTCGAAGTGCGCGACGTGCATCCGACCCACTACGGTCGCGTCTGCCCGATCGAAACGCCGGAAGGTCCGAACATCGGTCTGATCAACTCGCTGGCCCTGTTTGCCCGCGTCAATAGCTACGGCTTCATCGAAACCGCTTACCGCAAGGTCAATGCCGGCCAGGTGACCAACGATATCGAATACCTCTCGGCCATTGAAGAAGGCAACTACGTCGTCGCCCAGGCCAATGCCTCGCTGGTCGATGGCCGTCTCTCCGACGACCTGGTGACCTGCCGCGAAAAGGGCGAAACCATTCTGGCCGAGCCGTCACGCGTTCAATACATGGATGTGGCGCCGGGTCAAATCGTTTCCGTCGCTGCCTCGCTCATTCCGTTCCTCGAACACGATGACGCGAACCGTGCCTTGATGGGTGCCAACATGCAGCGTCAGGCCGTACCCTGCCTGCGTCCGGAAAAGCCGCTGGTTGGTACTGGCATCGAGCGCACCGTCGCTGTCGACTCCGGCACCGCCGTGGTCGCCCTGCGCGGTGGCAAGGTTGACTACGTTGATGCCGCCCGTGTCGTGGTCCGTGTGAATGACAACGAAACGATTGCTGGCGAAGTCGGCGTCGATATCTACAATCTGGTCAAGTACACCCGTTCCAACCAGAACACCAACATCAACCAGCGTCCGATGGTGCGCGTCGGCGACCTGATCGCCAAGGGCGATGTGGTGGCGGACGGTGCATCGACCGACAAGGGCGAACTGGCCCTCGGTCAGAACATGCTGATCGCCTTCATGCCGTGGAACGGCTACAACTTCGAAGACTCGATTCTGATCTCCGAACGCGTTGTCGCCGAAGACCGTTATACCTCGATCCATATCGAGGAACTGACGGTCGTCGCCCGCGATACCAAGCTCGGTCCTGAAGAAATCACCCGCGATATCGCTTCGCTCGGCGAATCGCAGCTGTCGCGTCTGGATGATTCCGGTATCGTCTATATCGGTGCTGAAGTCGAAGCCGCCGACGTGCTGGTCGGCAAGGTCACGCCCAAGGGCGAAACCCAGCTGACGCCGGAAGAAAAGCTCCTGCGCGCCATCTTCGGCGAAAAGGCTTCTGACGTTAAGGATACCTCGCTGCGCGTGCCGTCCGGCATCGCCGGCACGGTTATCGACGTCCAGGTGTTCACCCGTGAAGGCATCGAGCGCGACAAGCGTGCCCAGTCGATCATCGACGAGCACCTGCGTCACTACAAGCTTGATCTGGCTGACCAGATGCGCATCGTCGAACGCGACGCTTTTGCCCGTGTCGAACGTCTGATCCTTGGCAAGAAGGCCAATGGAGGCCCGAAGAAGCTGGCCAAGGGCTCGGTCCTGGAGAAGTCCTACCTTGACGGTATGGATCCGCACCACTGGTTCGACATTCGCCTGGCCGATGACGAAGCAGCGCAGCAGCTCGAGCAGGTCAAGGATGGCCTGGAGCAGGCCCGCAAGGACTTTGACATCGCCTTCGAAGGCAAGCGCAAGAAGCTGACCCAGGGTGACGAACTGCCGCCGGGCGTGCAGAAGATGGTCAAGGTCTATGTCGCCGTCAAGCGCCGCCTGCAGCCGGGTGACAAGATGGCCGGTCGTCACGGTAACAAGGGTGTCGTTTCGCGCATCCTGCCGGTCGAAGACATGCCGCACATGGCTGATGGCAGCCCGGTCGACATCGTGCTGAATCCGCTCGGCGTGCCGTCCCGGATGAACGTCGGTCAGATTCTCGAAGTGCACCTCGGTCTCGCCGCCAAGGGTCTCGGTCACAAGATCGGTGCCATGTTGCGTGCCCAGTCGAGCGCCAAGGAAGTCCGCGGTTTCCTCGATCAGATCTACAACTCGAGCGGCAAGGCCGAAAACCTCGAGGAACTGAACGACACCGAAATCCTTGAAATGGCCGGTAACCTGACCAACGGCGTGCCCTTCGCGACGCCAGTGTTCGACGGCGCCAAGGAAGAAGAAATCAAGGCCATGCTGGCCATGGCCGGCATGCCGTCCTCGGGCCAGATGACCCTGTTCGACGGTCGTACCGGCGAGGCATTCGAGCGTCAGGTGACGGTTGGCTACATGCACTACCTGAAGCTGCATCACCTGGTTGATGACAAGATGCACGCCCGCTCGACCGGCCCGTACTCCCTGGTTACCCAGCAGCCGCTGGGCGGCAAGGCACAGTTTGGTGGCCAGCGCTTCGGTGAAATGGAAGTGTGGGCGCTCGAAGCCTACGGCGCATCGTATGTGCTGCAGGAAATGCTGACCGTGAAGTCCGATGACGTGAATGGTCGTACCAAGGTGTACGAAAACATCGTCAAGGGCGAGCACAGGATCGATGCCGGCATGCCGGAATCCTTCAATGTGCTGGTCAAGGAAATCCGTTCGCTGGCGATCGATATCGATCTGGAACGTTACTGATTTAGGGCTGGGAGATAAACGATGAAAGCATTGCTCGATCTATTCAAGCAGGTAACCGCCGAAGAGGAATTTGACGCGATTACCATTGGTCTCGCCTCGCCCGAAAAGATCCGTTCCTGGTCCTACGGTGAAGTCAAGAAGCCGGAAACCATCAACTACCGTACCTTCAAGCCGGAGCGCGATGGTCTGTTCTGCGCCAAGATCTTTGGCCCGATCAAGGACTACGAGTGCCTGTGCGGCAAGTACAAGCGCCTCAAGCATCGCGGCGTGATCTGCGAGAAGTGCGGCGTTGAAGTGACGCTGGCCAAGGTTCGTCGCGACCGCATGGGTCACATCGAACTGGCCTCGCCGACCGCCCACATCTGGTTCCTCAAGTCCCTGCCGTCGCGTCTTGGCATGGTCCTCGACATGACCCTGCGTGACATCGAACGCGTGCTGTATTTCGAAGCCTACGTCGTCACCGATCCGGGCATGGTCAGCAACCTCCAGCGCGCCCAGTTGCTCACCGAAGAGCAGTATCTGGAAATGATGGAAGAGCACGGCGACGAGTTTGTGGCCTTCATGGGCGCCGAAGGCATCCGTGAACTGCTGCGCAACCTCGACCTCAATACTGAAGTCGAATCCCTGCGCGCCGAACTCGAAGTGACCGGCTCGGAAGCCAAAAACAAGAAGCTGGCCAAGCGTTTGAAGATTCTCGAAGGTTTCCAGAAGTCCGGCATCAAGCCGGACTGGATGATCCTCGAAGTCCTGCCCGTCCTGCCGCCTGACCTGCGTCCGCTCGTCCCGCTCGACGGTGGCCGTTTCGCCACCTCCGACCTGAACGACCTCTACCGTCGCGTCATCAACCGGAACAACCGTCTCAAGCGCCTGCTCGAACTGAAGGCGCCGGAAATCATCGTGCGCAACGAAAAGCGCATGCTGCAGGAATCGGTTGACTCGCTGCTCGACAACGGTCGTCGCGGCAAGGCCATGACCGGCGCCAACAAGCGTCCCCTCAAGTCCCTGGCCGACATGATCAAGGGCAAGGGCGGTCGTTTCCGTCAGAATCTGCTCGGCAAGCGCGTCGACTACTCGGGCCGTTCGGTCATCGTGGTCGGTCCGCAGCTCAAGCTGCACCAGTGCGGCCTGCCCAAGCTCATGGCGCTCGAACTGTTCAAGCCCTTCATCTTCCACAAGCTCGAAGTGCTCGGCTACGCCACCACCATCAAGCAAGCCAAGAAGATGGTCGAAGGCCAGGAACCGGTCGTTTGGGACATCCTCGAAGATGTCATCCGCGAACATCCGGTCATGCTTAACCGCGCGCCGACCCTGCACCGTCTTGGTATTCAGGCGTTTGAACCGACCCTGATCGAAGGCAAGGCCATCCAGTTGCACCCCCTCGTTTGCGCGGCCTTCAACGCCGACTTCGACGGTGACCAGATGGCTGTCCACGTCCCGCTCTCGCTCGAAGCGCAGATGGAAGCCCGCACCCTGATGCTGGCCTCCAACAACGTGCTGTCGCCGGCCAACGGCCAGCCGATCATCGTGCCGTCGCAGGACATCGTGCTGGGTCTGTACTACGCCACCCGCGAAAAGATCAACGGCAAGGGCGAGGGCATGTACTTCGCCGACACCAACGAGATCGAACGCGCCATGGCGGCTGGTCAGCTTGACGTGCACTCCCGGATTTCCGTCCGTCTCAAGCAGTACGAGCCGGCGGCTGCCGATGGCGAGTTCGTTGAAAAGCTGGTCCGTGTCGAAACCACGGCTGGTCGCGCCCTGCTCTCGAAAATTCTGCCGAAGGGCCTGCCGTTCAAGTCGATCGACCGCGCCCTGAAGAAGAAAGAAATCTCCAAGCTGATTGACGAATCCTTCCGTCGCTGCGGCCTGAAGGAAACGGTTGTCTTCGCCGACAAGCTGATGCAGAACGGTTACGCCCTGGCTACCCGCGCCGGCATCTCCTTCTGCTCTGACGACATGCGCGTCCCGGCCAAGAAATACGAGATCATCGCCTCGGCCGAAGCCGAAGTGAAAGAGATCGAAACCCAGTACACCAACGGTCTGGTGACCAACGGCGAACGCTATAACAAGGTCGTCGATATCTGGGGCCGTACCGGCGATCAGGTTGCCAAGGTCATGATGGACGAACTCGGCCACGAAGAAACGGTCGATCGTCACGGCAAGAAGGTCAAGCAGGACTCCTTCAACTCGATCTACATGATGGCCGACTCCGGCGCTCGCGGTTCCGCTGCCCAGATTCGTCAGCTGGCTGGTATGCGCGGCCTGATGGCCAAGCCGGATGGCTCGATTATCGAGACGCCGATTACCACCAACTTCCGCGAAGGTCTGAACGTTCTCCAGTACTTCATCTCGACGCACGGTGCCCGTAAGGGTCTGGCCGATACGGCGTTGAAGACGGCGAACTCGGGTTACCTGACGCGTCGTCTGGTCGACGTGACGCAGGATCTGGTCATTACCGAAGATGACTGCGGTACCCGCAACGGTTTTGTCGTCAAGGCCCTGGTCGAAGGCGGCGAAGTCATCGAAGCCCTGCGCGAGCGTATTCTCGGTCGCGTCGTGGTCGATGATCTGGTCGATCCGGAAACCCAGGAATCGATCATCTTCGCTGGCACCATGCTGGACGAGGATCTGGTCGATCTGATCGACAAGCTGGGTATCGACGAAGTCAAGGTTCGCACCCCGCTGACCTGTGATACCCGCTACGGCCTGTGCGCCCAGTGTTATGGTCGTGACCTCGGTCGCGGCACCATGGTCAACGCCGGTGAGGCAGTCGGTGTGATCGCGGCCCAGTCGATTGGTGAGCCGGGTACCCAGCTCACCATGCGGACCTTCCACGTCGGTGGCGCGGCTTCCCGGGCGGCTGTCGCTGACAAGGTCGAAGGCAAGTCTGCCGGTACCGTGCGCTACACCTCCAATATGCGCTATGTCACCAGCGCCAAGGGCGAGAAGGTCGTTATTTCGCGCTCCGGCGAAGTGCTGATCGTTGATGATCATGGTCGCGAGCGTGAACGCCACAAGGTGCCCTACGGCGCCATGCTGTCGGTCGATGAAGGCAAGGCCGTCAAGGCCGGTACCAAGCTGGCCACCTGGGATCCGCATACCCGTCCGATCATTACCGAATACGCTGGTACCGCTCGCTTCGAGAATGTCGAAGAAGGCGTCACCGTTGCCAAGCAGGTCGATGATGTGACAGGCCTCTCCACGCTCGTCGTCATCGACAACAAGCGCGGCGGCAAGGCTGCCGTCAAGGGTCTGCGCCCGGTCGTCAAGTTGCTTGACGAAAACGGTCAGGAAGTCCGTGTCGCTGGTAGCGACCACACCGTCTCCATCGCCTTCCAGGTTGGCTCGATCATTTCCGTGCTCGACGGCCAGCAGGTCGGTGTTGGCGATGTGCTGGCCCGTATGCCGCAAGAATCTGCCAAGACGCGCGACATTACCGGCGGTCTGCCGCGGGTTGCCGAGCTGTTCGAAGCCCGCACTCCGAAGGATGCCTCCGTGCTCGCCGAGTACACCGGCACCATCGGTTTCGGCAAGGATACGAAGGGCAAGCAGCGTCTGATCATTACCGATCTCGACGGCACCGCTCACGAGTACCTGATTCCCAAGGACAAGCATGTTCTGGTGCACGATGGCCAGGTCGTCAACAAGGGCGAGAAGATCGTCGAAGGCGAACCGGATCCGCACGATATCCTGCGTCTGCAGGGCGTCGAGGCGCTGGCCCGCTACATCACTGACGAAGTTCAGGACGTTTATCGTCTGCAGGGCGTCAAGATCAACGACAAGCACATTGAAGTGATCGTCCGTCAGATGCTGCGTCGCGTCGCCATTACCGAACCGGGTGATACGAAGTTCATCAAGTCCGAACAGGTCGAACGTGCCGAATTGCTGGCCGAAAATGACCGGGCGATTGCCGATGGCAAGATTCCGGCCAATTTCGACCACATGCTGCTCGGTATCACCAAGGCTTCGTTGTCCACCGATTCGTTCATCTCGGCCGCTTCCTTCCAGGAAACGACGCGGGTTCTCACCGAGGCTGCCATCATGGGCAAGCGCGACGAACTGCGTGGTCTCAAGGAAAACGTCATTGTCGGCCGTCTCATCCCGGCCGGTACCGGCTTGGCTTATCACCGCAGCCGCAAGGCCCAGGTGGCGAGCGAAGAACTCGCGGCAGCCGCTGTTCCGGTAGCCGAAGCTGTGGTAGAAAACGCAACGCAAGGCAGCGAGCTGGACCAGTAAGTCTGTTGGAAGCCCCCTTGTCTCGTTGACAAGGGGGTTGATCGGCCATAGAATTTATGGTCTTTGTCGGCGGAGGCTAATCATTGTCTCTGCTTTGGATAACAAAATAGCCGTCGTGTACCAGTATTGCTGTGCCCGGCCGTTGAAGGAAGTTTGATATGCCGACCATTAACCAGCTCGTGCGCAAGCCGCGCGTAGCCGAAAAGGCCAAGAGCAAGGTTCCTGCTCTGGAAAAGTGCCCGCAGAAGCGTGGCGTCTGTACCCGTGTTTACACCACCACCCCGAAAAAGCCGAACTCCGCTCTCCGTAAGGTTTGCAAGGTTCGTCTGACGAATGGCTTCGAAGTCATTTCGTACATCGGCGGTGAAGGTCACAACCTGCAGGAACACTCTGTGGTCCTGATCCGTGGTGGTCGTGTCAAGGACTTGCCGGGTGTGCGTTACCACACCGTGCGCGGCTCCCTCGATACGCAGGGTGTCAAGGATCGTAAGCAGTCCCGTTCCAAATACGGGGCCAAGCGTCCGAAGGCTGCTTAATTCAATTAGTGGCTTAAGTAAGTGGCCGTCCCCTTGGGCGGTCGGGAGAGGCCGGGAGGGTAAAACCCTAGCCCGGCTTTTCAACTGAATCGTGTTTAATAGAGGTCAATATGCCCCGTCGTCGTGAAGTACCCAAGCGTGACATTCTCCCGGATCCGAAGTTCGGCAATGTCGATGTCTCCAAGTTTGTAAACGCCATCATGCAAAGCGGCAAGAAGTCTGTTGCCGAGCGTATCGTCTATGGCGCTTTCGATATCATCACCACCAAGTCCGGCAAGGACCCGCTCGAAGTGTTCGCCTCCGCTATGGCCAACGTTCGTCCGATGGTCGAAGTGAAGTCGCGCCGCGTTGGCGGTGCCAACTACCAGGTCCCGGTCGAAGTTCGTCCGGCTCGCCGCGCCGCGCTCGCCATGCGCTGGCTGCGTGAGTCTGCCCGCAAGCGCTCCGAGAAGTCCATGGGCCAGCGTCTGGCTGCCGAAATGCTTGAAGCCGCTGAAAACCGCGGTGGTGCCGTCAAGAAGCGCGACGAAGTGCATCGTATGGCTGATGCCAACAAGGCATTTGCTCACTTCCGCTTCTAATTTTCAAAGGGCTCTAACGTGGCACGTAAAACACCCATCGAGCGCTACCGCAATATCGGTATCAGCGCGCACATCGACGCCGGCAAGACGACAACGACCGAGCGCATCCTGTATTACACCGGTGTTAATCACAAGATCGGTGAAGTGCATGATGGCGCCGCCACCATGGACTGGATGGAGCAGGAGCAGGAGCGCGGTATCACCATTACCTCGGCTGCTACCACCTGTTTCTGGAGTGGCATGGACAAGCAGTTCCAGCCGCACCACATCAACATCATCGACACCCCGGGTCACGTTGACTTCACCATTGAAGTCGAGCGCTCGATGCGTGTTCTTGATGCTGCCTGCATGGTTTACTGTGCGGTCGGTGGCGTCCAGCCGCAGTCGGAAACTGTTTGGCGTCAGGCCAACAAGTACGGCGTGCCGCGTCTGGCCTTCGTGAACAAGATGGACCGTTCCGGCGCCAACTTCTTCCGCGTCGTTGATCAGCTCAAGCTTCGCCTCAAGGCCAACCCTGTGCCTATCGTCATCCCTATCGGGGCTGAAGACAAGTTCGAGGGTGTGGTTGACCTCATCAAGATGAAGGCCATCTACTGGGATGAAGCTTCCCAGGGCATGAAGTACGACGCTCGTGACATCCCGGCTGAGCTGGCTGACGATGCTGCCAGCTGGCGCGAGCAGATGGTTGAAGCAGCTGCAGAAGCCACCGAAGAGCTGATGAACAAGTACCTGGAAGAGGGTGAACTGTCGGAAGCCGACATCATCTTCGGTCTGCGTACCCGTACCATCGCCTGTGAAATTCAGCCGATGCTGTGCGGCACCGCGTTCAAGAACAAGGGCGTCCAGAAGATGCTCGACGCCGTGATCGAACTGCTGCCGTCGCCGGTCGACATCCCGCCGGTCAAGGGCATTCTCGAGAACGAATCCGAAGGCGAGCGTCGTGCCGCCGACGACGAGGCATTCTCGGCTCTGGCTTTCAAGATCATGACCGACCCGTTCGTTGGTCAGCTGATCTTCTTCCGCGTCTATTCTGGCGTGATCAATTCTGGCGATACCGTCTACAACCCGGTTAAGGGTCGTAAGGAGCGTCTGGGCCGTATTCTGCAGATGCACGCCAACCAGCGTGAAGAAATCAAGGAAGTGCGCGCTGGCGACATCGCTGCTGCCGTTGGTCTCAAAGAAGCGACGACCGGTGACACCCTGTGTGATCCGGCCAAGGTCATTACGCTTGAGCGCATGGTTTTCCCGGAGCCGGTGATTCACGTTGCCGTCGAGCCGAAGACCAAGGCTGACCAGGAAAAGATGGGTCTGGCTCTCGGTCGTCTGGCTCAGGAAGATCCGTCCTTCCGCGTGCGTACCGATGAAGAATCTGGTCAGACCATCATTTCCGGTATGGGTGAGCTGCACCTGGAAATTCTGGTTGACCGTATGCGTCGTGAATTCAACGTCGAAGCCACCGTCGGTGCCCCGCAGGTTGCTTACCGCGAATGCATCAAGAAGGCTGTCGAGCAGGAAGGCAAGTTCGTCAAGCAGTCTGGCGGTCGCGGCCAGTTCGGTCACGTCTGGCTCAAGATCGAGCCGAACGAAGCCGGCAAGGGCTACGAATTCGTCGATGCCATCAAGGGTGGCGTGGTTCCGCGCGAATTCATCCCGGCGGTCGACAAGGGCCTGCGCGATGCAGTGACCAGCGGCGTTCTGGCTGGCTTCCCGGTGGTGGACGTCAAGTTCACGCTGTTCGACGGTTCCTACCACGACGTTGACTCGAACGAAAACGCCTTCCGTATGGCTGCTTCGATGGCCTTCAAGGAAGGTATGAAGAAGGCCAGCCCGACGCTGCTCGAGCCGATGATGGCAGTTGAAGTCGAAACGCCGGAAGAGTACATGGGTAACGTCATGGGCGACCTTTCTTCCCGTCGTGGCATCGTCCAGGGTATGGAAGACCAGGTTGGCGGCATCAAGGTCATCAAGGCCGAAGTCCCGCTGTCCGAGATGTTTGGTTACTCGACTTCCGTGCGTTCGCTGTCGCAAGGTCGTGCCACCTACTCGATGGAATTCAAGCACTACACCGAAGCGCCGAAGAACGTCGCCGAGGCGGTCATTAACAAGAAGTAATTGCTGGAGAACAGATAATGGCAAAAGAGAAATTTGAACGTACCAAGCCGCACGTAAACGTTGGCACGATTGGTCACGTTGACCATGGCAAGACGACGCTGACGGCGGCGATCACGACGGTTCTGTCCGCCAAGTTTGGTGGTTCGGCCAAGAAGTATGACGAAATCGACGCAGCGCCGGAAGAAAAGGCCCGCGGTATTACGATCAATACCGCCCACGTTGAATACGAAACCGCGAATCGTCACTACGCTCACGTTGACTGCCCGGGTCACGCTGACTACGTCAAGAACATGATTACCGGTGCTGCCCAGATGGACGGCGCGATTCTGGTTTGTTCGGCTGCTGACGGCCCGATGCCGCAGACCCGCGAACACATTCTGCTGGCCCGTCAGGTTGGTGTGCCGTACGTTCTGGTGTTCATGAACAAGTGCGACATGGTTGACGATGCTGAGCTGCTTGAGCTGGTCGAAATGGAACTGCGCGAGCTGCTGTCCAAGTACGACTTCCCGGGCGACGACACCCCGATCATTCACGGTTCGGCCCTCAAGGCCCTCGAAGGCGACCAGTCTGAAATCGGCGAGCCGTCGATCTTCCGTCTGGCTGATGCCCTGGACTCCTACATTCCGACCCCGGAACGTGCGATTGACCAGCCGTTCCTGATGCCGGTTGAAGACGTCTTCTCGATCTCGGGTCGCGGCACTGTGGTGACCGGCCGTATCGAGCGTGGTGTTGTGAAGGTTGGCGAAGAAATCGAAATCGTTGGTATCCGCCCGACCGTCAAGACCACCTGTACCGGTGTTGAAATGTTCCGCAAGCTGCTCGATCAGGGTCAGGCTGGCGACAACGTTGGCGCGCTGCTGCGTGGTACCAAGCGTGAAGACGTCGAGCGTGGTCAGGTTCTGTGCAAGCCGGGTTCGGTCAAGCCGCACACCCACTTCACGTCGGAAGTGTACATCCTGTCGAAGGATGAAGGCGGCCGTCACACCCCGTTCTTCAATGGTTACCGTCCGCAGTTCTACTTCCGTACGACCGACGTGACCGGCTCCATCGATCTGCCGGAAGGCGTCGAGATGGTTATGCCTGGCGACAACATCGCCATGACCATCAAGCTGATCGCTCCGATCGCCATGGAAGAAGGTCTGCGTTTCGCCATCCGTGAAGGCGGTCGTACCGTCGGCGCCGGTGTCGTTGCCAAGATCATCGAGTAATTCGTTCTTTTAAAAATTCGGGGTGAGGTTCGCTTCACCCCATCGCTCTTTGGAAGCCAAAAATGCAAAGCCAGAAAATCCGTATCCGTCTCAAGGCCTTCGACTATCGCCTGATCGATCAATCCGCTCAGGAAATTGTTGAAACCGCCAAGCGTACCGGTGCAGTTGTCCGCGGTCCTGTGCCGCTGCCGACCCGCAAACAGCGTTTTGACATCCTGCGTTCGCCGCACGTCAACAAGGCTTCCCGTGATCAGCTGGAAATTCGTACCCATCTGCGTTTGATGGATATCGTTGATCCGACTGACAAGACCGTTGATGCGCTGATGAAGCTGGATCTGCCGGCTGGCGTGGACGTCGAAATCAAGTTGCAGTAATAAGGGTTAGCGGATATAATCCGCGCCTTTCGGGGGTGGCCGGCGACGGCTGCCCATTTGTTGTTTTACATCGACCGGCCAATCGCAGCCGGCGATGAGGAGAATAACCATGAGTCTAGGCCTTGTTGGTCGCAAGGTTGGCATGACTCGCATTTTTGCCGAGGATGGCGCGTCCATTCCGGTAACTGTGCTTGACGTGTCTAACAACCGAGTGACCCAAGTAAAAACGCCGGAGATCGATGGCTACTCAGCCATTCAGGTCGCATTCGGCAAGCGCCGTGCCTCTCGTGTTTCGAAGCCCCTCGCTGGCCATCTGGCCAAGGCGGGTGTCGAAGCCGGGCATGTGCTCAAGGAATTCCTGATCGGTGCTGATCAGCTCGCCACTTTCAAGGCGGGCGACCAGGTTGCCGTCACCATTTTTGCCGAAGGGCAAAAGGTTGACGTGACCGGTAGCTCCATCGGTAAGGGTTTCCAGGGTGGTATCAAACGCCACAATTTCAGTTCAAACCGTGCAACCCATGGTAACTCGCTGTCGCATAACGCGCCGGGCTCCATCGGTATGGCGCAGGATCCGGGTCGTGTTTTCCCGGGTAAGCGCATGGCCGGTCACATGGGTGACGTTCAGTCGACCATGCAGGGACTGACGATTGTTCGCGTTGATGCTGACCGCCAGCTGCTGCTGGTCAAGGGTGCCGTTCCTGGCGCCAAGGGTTCTGACGTCGTCGTACGTCCGGCAGTCAAGGGCTAAGGGGGCGACATGGAACTCAAGGTAATTAACGAACAAGGCCAGGAGTCTGCCAAGCTGCAGGCTTCCGACGTGCTGTTCGGTCGCGATTTCAACGAAGCGCTGGTTCATCAGATCGTCGTCGCCTATCAGGCCAACGCACGCTCCGGTGACCGTCAGCAGAAGGATCGCTCCGAAGTCCGTCACACCACCACCAAGCCGTGGCGCCAAAAGGGTACGGGTCGTGCCCGTGCTGGTAGCAATGGCAGCCCGCTGTGGCGTGGGGGCGGTCGTATTTTCCCGAATTCTCCGGAAGAGAATTTCAGCCAGAAGGTCAACAAGAAGATGTTCCGCGCCGGCATGGCTGCGATTCTCTCCGAGTTGGCCCGCCAGGACCGCCTCGTCGTCATCGACGATCTGTCCGTCGATGCGCCGAAGACCAAGCTTTTCACGCAAAAGCTGAAGGATCTGGGTCTCGAAGGCAATCTTCTGGTCATCACCGACGCGCTGAGTGAAAATCTTTATCTCTCGTCGCGCAACCTGCCCAACGTTCTGGTGCTGGAAGCTCAGGAAGCCGATCCGGTTTCCCTAGTTCGCTTCGCCAAGGTCCTCGTGACCAAGAACGCCGTGGCCAAGTTCGAGGAGATGTGGGGATGAATCAAGAGCGTCTGATGCAGGTGCTGCTCGCACCGCAAATCTCCGAGAAGGCTACCTACGTTGCTGACAAGCACAATCAGGTAATCTTCCGCGTTGCTTCCGATGCCACCAAGCCGGAAATCAAGGCTGCCGTTGAACTCCTGTTCAAGGTTGAAGTGGGCGCTGTTCAAGTCGCCAACGTCAAGGGCAAGGTCAAGCGTTTCAAGGGTGCGGTTGGTCGTCGCAAGGGCTGGAAGAAAGCCTATGTGAGCCTCAAGCCGGGCCAGGAACTCAACTTTGTTGAAGGGGGGAATGCTTAATGGCCCTCGTTAAAGTCAAGCCGACTTCCCCGGGGCGTCGTGCCGTTGTTCAGGTGGTTAACCCCAATCTGCACAAAGGCAAGCCGTTTGCCGCCCTGGTAGAAGCCAAGTCCGGTAATGCCGGTCGTAACAACAATGGCCGTATCACCGTTCGCCATCAAGGCGGCGGTCACAAGCAGGCTTATCGCGTTATCGATTTCAAGCGCAACAAGGACGGGATTCCGGCCAAGGTTGAGCGCCTGGAATACGATCCGAACCGTACTGCCAATATCGCCCTGTTGTGCTACGCCGACGGCGAGCGCCGCTACATCATTGCCAACAAGGGCATGGTAGTTGGTCAGCCGATCATGAGTGGTTCGGAAGCGCCGATCAAGTCGGGTAACGCTCTGCCGATCCGCAATATTCCGGTTGGTACGACCATCTGCTGCGTCGAGATGATGCCTGGCAAGGGTGCGCAGATTGCGCGTTCGGCCGGTACTTCCGTCCAGCTGCTGGCTCGCGAAGGTTCCTATGCCCAGATCCGCCTCCGCTCCGGCGAAGTGCGTCGCGTGCATGTCGAATGTCGCGCCACCATCGGTGAAGTTGGCAACGAAGAGCACAATCTGCGCAAGTACGGCAAGGCCGGTGCTATGCGTTGGCGTGGTATTCGCCCGACCGTTCGTGGTACTGCCATGAACCCGGTTGATCACCCCCACGGTGGTGGTGAAGGTCGTACCGGCGAAGGTCGCGTGCCAGTCAATCCGTGGGGTCAGCCCACTAAGGGTTACCGCACCCGCAGCAACAAGCGCACGAACAGCATGATCGTTCAGCGCCGTCACAAGCGTTAAGGGGTAGGAAATGGGACGTTCTCTCAAAAAGGGCCCGTTTGTTGATGCGCATCTGATCGACAAGGTCGAAGCAGTCCGCGCCACCAGCGACAAGCGCCCGATCAAGACATGGTCGCGTCGTTCGACGATCCTCCCCGAGTTCATCGGCCTGACGATTGCGGTGCACAACGGCAAGCAACATATTCCGGTGTTCGTTACCGAAAATATGGTCGGTCACAAGCTCGGCGAGTTCTCGCTGACCCGTACGTTCAAGGGTCACACCGCCGGCAAGAAGGCCAAGAAGTAAGGAGCTGACATGGAAACTCGTGCAAATTTGCGAGGCGTACGCCTCTCTGCGCAAAAGGGCCGCTTGGTTGCGGACCTCGTGCGCGGCAAGCCGGTTGGCCAGGCTCTGAACATCCTGGCTTTCTGCCCCAAAAAGGGCGCCGGTATCGTCAAGAAAGTGCTGGAGTCGGCAATTGCCAACGCCGAGCACAACGATGGTGCTGATATCGACGAACTGACGGTGAAAACCATCTACGTTGAAAAAGGCATGGTGCTCAAGCGTTTCACCGCGCGCGCCAAGGGTCGTGGCAATCGGATCATCAAGCCGACCTGCCATATCTATCTGACCGTTGGTAACTAAGGAAGAGCCATGGGACAGAAAATTCATCCGACTGGCTTCCGCCTGGCAGTCACCAAGAACTGGGGTTCGCGCTGGTACGCCAACAGCAAGGACTTCCCGGGGATGCTCAACGAAGACATCAAGGTTCGTGAGTATCTCAAGCGCAAGCTGGCGCACGCCTCTGTGGGTCGTGTGCTGATCGAGCGTCCGGCCAAGAATGCCCGCGTCACCATCTATTCGGCTCGTCCGGGTGTGGTGATCGGCAAGAAGGGCGAAGACATCGAGCAGCTGCGTACGGATCTTCAGCGCATCATGGGCGTTCCCGTCCATGTGTCGATCGAAGAAATCCGCAAGCCGGAAATCGATGCTCAACTGATCGCCGATTCGATTGCTCAGCAACTCGAAAAGCGCATCATGTTCCGTCGTGCCATGAAGCGCGCCATGCAAAATGCCATGCGCCTCGGTGCCCAGGGCATCAAGGTGATGAGCGCCGGCCGTCTGAACGGTGCTGAAATTGCCCGTAGCGAATGGTATCGTGAAGGTCGTGTGCCGCTGCACACCCTGCGCGCCGACATTGACTACGCAACCTCTGAAGCGCTGACCACCTACGGCATCATTGGTATCAAGGTCTGGGTTTACAAGGGCGACATGCTGGATCGTAACGAGCAGCCGGAAGTTGTCGAGCCGGTGGCCGATGATCGTCGTCCGCGTCGTGCACCGGGCAAGCCGGAAGGCGACAAGCCGCGTACCCGTACCGTCAAGAAGGCTGATGGTGCTGGTGCGCCGGGCGCAAGAAAGGCAGGTGCTTAACATGCTGCAACCAAATCGCCGCAAGTTCCGCAAGGAACACAAGGGGCGCAACGAAGGTCTGGCTACCCGTGGCACCAAGGTGTCGTTCGGTGAGTGGGGCCTCAAGGCAACCGGTCGTGGCCGCCTGACGGCTCGCCAGATCGAAGCTGCCCGTCGTGCCATGACCCGTCACATCAAGCGTGGCGGTCGCATCTGGATCCGTATCTTCCCGGACAAGCCGATTTCCAAGAAGCCGGCCGAAGTTCGTATGGGTAACGGTAAGGGTAACCCGGAGTACTGGGTTGCTGAAATCCAGCCGGGCAAAGTGCTCTATGAGATGGATGGTGTCAATGAAGCCCTGGCCCGCGAAGCATTTGCTCTCGCTGCTGCCAAGTTGCCGATTGCCACCACCTTCGTGACTCGTCATCTGGGGTAATCATGAAAGCTAGTGAATTGAGAACCAAGAGCGTGGACGAGCTCAACAAGGAATTGCTGGACCTGTTGAGGGCCCAGTTCGGTATGCGTATGCAGCTCGCTACCCAGCAGCTGTCCAATACCAGCCAAATGTCCAAGGTGCGTCGCGACATCGCTCGCGTTCGTACGCTTATCCGTGAAAAGGCGGTGCAGCAATGAGCGAAACCACCAGTATCAAACGTACTCTCGTCGGTCGCGTTGTCAGCGACAAGATGGAAAAGACGGTTACCGTCCTCGTCGAACGCAAGGTCAAGCACCCCATGTACGGCAAGGTGATGGTTCGTTCCAAGAAGTATCACGCCCACAATGAAGGCAATTCGGCCAAGGCCGGCGATCTCGTCGAGATCGTCGAAACCCGTCCGGTTTCCCGCACCAAGACCTGGGCAGTGACGAGCGTTCTTGAGAAGGCGATCGTTGTATAACGAAAGTTTCTTAAAATGCTTGCGTAGTCATCAAAGAAGCCGGTATAATCCGGCTTCTTTTTTGCGGCCCTCGTCCTGAGGGTTTGCGAAGTTGTTCAACCCGTACGGGTTCCAAGACTGACCGCGCAAGTGGATTAAGTTGGAGTTAATTTAAATGATTCAGATGCAGACGACTCTGGATGTCGCCGATAACACCGGCGCACGTTCAGTAATGTGTATCAAAGTGCTCGGTGGATCCAGGCGCCGCTATGCTGGCATTGGTGACATCATCAAGGTCAGCATCAAGGATGCTGCCCCGCGTGGCCGCGTCAAAAAGGGCGATGTTTACAATGCCGTGGTGGTTCGTACCGCCAAGGGCGTTCGTCGTCCCGATGGTTCGCTGGTTCGCTTTGATGGCAATGCCGCCGTTCTTCTTAACAACAAGCTCGAGCCGATCGGCACGCGCATCTTTGGCCCGGTAACCCGCGAACTGCGTACCGAGCGCTTTATGAAGATCGTGTCCCTGGCTCCTGAAGTGCTGTAAGGACTGGCCATGGAAAAAATTCGTAAAGGCGACGAAATCGTCGTGATTACCGGTAAAGACAAAGGCAAGCGCGGTACCGTGCTGCGTCGTGTCGATGATGAGCATGTGCTCGTCGAGGGTGTCAATCGTGCCAAGAAGCACGTCAAGCCGAACCCCGTAAAGGGTGTGGCGGGTGGCATCGTCGATAAGGATATGCCGATTCATATCTCCAATGTTGCGCTGTTCAATCCGGCGACCAAGAAGGCTGACCGTGTCGGCATCAAGGCGCTCGAGGATGGCCGCAAGGTTCGCGTGTTCAAGTCGAACGGCGAACTGGTAAACGCATAAGGAGCGGACATGGCGCGTTTGCAAGAGTTTTACAAAGAAACCGTGGTTGCTGATCTCAGCAAGCAGTTCGGTTACAAGTCCGTGATGGAAGTTCCGCGCATCACCAAGATCACCCTGAACATGGGTGTCGGTGAAGCGGTGGCTGACAAGAAGGTTCTCGAAAACGCCGTTGGCGACATGCAGAAGATTGCAGGTCAGAAGCCGGTGACGACCAAGGCTCGCAAGTCTATTGCTGGCTTCAAGATTCGTGATGGCTACCCGATCGGTTGCATGGTCACGCTGCGTGGTCCGCGTATGTTCGAGTTCCTGGATCGTCTGGTTACTGTTGCGCTGCCGCGAGTTCGCGACTTCCGTGGGGTGTCTGGCAAGGGTTTCGACGGCCAGGGCAACTACAACATGGGCGTTAAAGAACAGATCATTTTCCCGGAAATCGAGTACGACAAGATCGATGCTCTGCGGGGTATGAACATCAGCATCACCACGACCGCGAAAACCGACGCAGAAGCCAAGGCTCTGTTGGCGGCGTTCAAGTTCCCGTTCAAGAATTGAGGCAATCATGGCAAAACTTGCTCTGATCAACCGTGAAGAAAAGCGCCGCAAGCTTGTGGCTCAGTACGCCAAGAAGCGTGCTGCCCTCGAGGCGATTTTCAACAACGCGAGCCTGTCTGACGATGAGCGTTACGCTGCCCGTCTGAAGTTTCAGGCCCTGCCGCGCAATTCGAGCCCGTCTCGTCTGCGCAATCGTTGCCAGCTGACTGGTCGTCCGCGTGGTGTTTTCCGTAAGTTCGGTCTGTGCCGTCACAAGATCCGCGAACTGGCCTTCAATGGCGAAGTTCCGGGTGTTGTTAAAGCCAGCTGGTAAAAGGAGATTCAGAAATGGCTATGAGCGATCCGATCGCGGACATGCTGACTCGCATCCGCAACGCCCAGCTCGCCGAGAAGGCGTCTGTCTCCATGCCCTCGTCCAAAGTCAAGGTGGCTATCGCTGCCGTGCTCAAGGATGAAGGTTACGTTGATGATTTCGCAGTTCGTCAGGCTGATGGCAAGCCGACCCTCGATATCGCACTCAAGTATTACGCCGGTCGTCCGGTCATTGAGCGCATCGAGCGTGTCTCCAAGCCTGGTCTGCGTATCTACAAGGGTTGCGAAGACATTCCTCGCGTCATGAACGGTTTGGGCGTCGCCATCGTGTCGACCCCCAAGGGCGTCATGACTGATCGCAAGGCTCGCGCCAGCAAGGTCGGCGGCGAAGTTCTTTGCATCGTGGCATAAGGGGATAACGATGTCTCGTATTGGTAAGAATCCCATCGTTTTGCCGGCAGGCGTTGAAGTCTCCATCGGCGATCAAATTACCGTCAAGGGCCCGCTGGGTACCCTGAAGGCAATTACGCATCCGTCCGTGACGATTTCCGTCGAAGGTCAGAACGTCCAGGTTTCCAAGGTTGAAGGCGCCGCTAACGCAGCTGCCATGTGGGGCACCATGCGTGCCAACATCAACAACATGGTGACTGGTGTTTCCAAGGGTTTCGAGCGCAAGCTGCAGCTGGTCGGCGTGGGGTACCGCGCCCAGGCCGCCGGCGATGTGCTGAACCTGTCGTTGGGCTTTTCCCACCCGGTCGCGCACAAGATGCCGGCTGGTGTGAAAGTGGAATGCCCGACCCAGACCGAAATCCTGATCAAGGGGGCCGACAAGCAACAGGTTGGCCAGGTCGCTGCCGAAGTTCGTGCATACCGCAAGCCGGAGCCCTATAAGGGCAAGGGCGTTCGGTACTCGGACGAAGTGGTGGTTATCAAGGAAACCAAGAAGAAGTAAGGGTGGCATATGTTTAATAAGAAACAAGCGCGTCTGCGCCGTTCCCGCCAAACCCGGGCCAAAATCGCCGAACTCAAGGCTGTGCGTCTGTGCGTCAATCGCACGAACCAGCACATCTATGCTCAGATCATTTCGCCCTGTGGCGGCAAGGTTCTGGCTTCGGCTTCCACGCTGGACAAGGACGTTCGTAATGACGTTCCGAACGGCGGTAACAAGGCTGCTGCCACTTCGGTGGGCAAGCTGATTGCCGAGCGCGCCAAGGCCGCCGGCATTGAGCAAGTGGCTTTCGATCGTTCCGGTCTTCAGTACCACGGTCGGGTTCAGGCGCTGGCGGAAGCCGCGCGTGAAGCCGGTCTGAAGTTCTGATCGCCGCGAAAGGATAAGGTTAGAAAATGGCTAAACCTGAAAGAAACAAGAAGCCGCAGCAAGCTGAAGAGCGTGATGACGGCATGCGCGAAAAGATGGTCGCGGTCAATCGCGTTACCAAGGTGGTTAAGGGCGGCCGAATCCTCGGTTTCGCAGCCCTGACCGTCGTTGGTGACGGCGATGGCGGCATCGGCATGGGCAAGGGCAAGTCCCGCGAAGTGCCCGTTGCTGCTCAGAAGGCAATGGAAGAGGCCCGTCGCAAGATGGCCAAGGTCAGCCTGAAGAACGGCACCGTTCATCACACCGTCATGGGCCGTCACGGCGCCACGACCGTGATGATCCAGCCGGCACCGGAAGGTACGGGCATCATCGCCGGCGGCGCCATGCGCGCTGTCTTCGAAGTTGTCGGTGTGACCAACGTGGTGGCCAAGGCTCACGGCTCGACCAATCCTTACAACATCGTGCGTGCCACCATCGACGGTCTGTCGAAGGTCAATACGCCGTCGGAAATTGCCGCCAAGCGTGGTCTTCCGATCGAACGGGTTCTGGGGTAAGTCATGGCTGACAAGAAAATCACAGTGAAGCTCGTCAAGAGCATCATCGGCACCAAGCAGGACCACCGCGCCACCGTGCGTGGTCTGGGTCTGCGCAAGCTGAACAGCACCTCTGAACTGGTGGATACGCCGTGTGTTCGCGGCATGATCCAGAAGGTTCAGTATCTCGTCAAGGTTGAGGGTTAAGCCATGCGTCTGAATACCATCAAGCCGGGTGAAGGCTCCAAGAAGGCCGCCAAGCGCGTCGGTCGTGGCATCGGTTCCGGCCTCGGCAAGACCTGTGGCCGTGGCCACAAGGGTCAGAAGTCCCGTTCGGGCGGTTTCCACAAGGTTGGTTTCGAAGGCGGTCAAATGCCTTTGCAGCGTCGCTTGCCGAAGCGCGGTTTCAACTCGCTGACGCGTGCCCGTAACTACGAAGTCCGCCTGACCGATCTCGAGCGTCTGCCGGTTGAAGAGATTGATCTCCTCGCCCTGCAAGTCGCCGGTATCGTTCCGGGTGATGCTCTCTCCGCCAAGGTCATCCTTTCGGGCGCCATCGCTCGCAAGGTTATCCTCAAGGGTGTGGGCGCGACCAAGGGTGCCAAGGCTGCAATTGAAGCCGCTGGCGGCTCCGTCGTCGTCGCTGAGTAAGACAGGGAAAGGTTAGAACGTTGGCAGCAAATCCCAATACCGTTGGCAAGGGTGGCAAGTTCGGCGATCTCAAGCGCCGGCTCTGGTTCCTGCTTGGCGCGCTCGTTGTGTATCGCATCGGCGCCCACATTCCGGTTCCTGGGATTGACCCCAACGCGCTGGCCGATCTCTTCAATTCGCAACAGGGCGGCATCCTGGGCATGTTCAACATGTTCTCGGGTGGTGCCTTGTCGCGATTCACCATTTTTGCATTGGGGATCATGCCGTACATTTCGGCCTCGATCATCATGCAACTGATGAGTGTCGCCAGTCCGCAGCTGGAAGCCCTTAAAAAAGAGGGTGAGGCCGGACGTCGCAAGATTACGCAATACACGCGCTACGGCACCGTTATTCTTGCCCTGTTCCAGGGGCTGGGTATCGCGGTGGCACTTGAAGCGCAGGCTGGGCTGGTTAACGATCCGGGCTTCATGTTCCGACTGACTACGGTATCGACCCTGCTGACCGGCACGATGTTCCTGATGTGGCTGGGTGAGCAGATCACCGAGCGCGGTCTGGGCAATGGTATCTCGATCATTATTTTCGCCGGTATCGCTGCCGGGCTGCCGAACGCTATTGGTGGCTTGCTCGAGCTGGTTCGCACTGGTGCCATGCACCCGCTGACGGCACTGATCATCTGTGTTCTGGTCGTGGTCGTCACCGCCTTCGTGGTCTTCGTCGAACGGGGCCAGCGGAAGATTCTGGTTAATTACGCCAAGCGCCAGGTTGGCAACAAGATTTATGGCGGTCAGAGCTCGCATCTGCCCCTCAAGCTGAACATGTCCGGTGTTATTCCGCCGATCTTCGCTTCCTCGATCATCCTGTTCCCGGCTACGGTCGCCAACTGGTTTGGCGCCAGCGAGTCGATGCACTGGTTGAAGGATGTCGCCGGCACCTTGTCGCCCGGACAGCCGATTTACGTCATGCTGTACGCCTCGGCGATCGTGTTTTTCTGTTTCTTCTACACGGCCCTTGTGTTCAATTCCAAGGAAACCGCCGACAACCTGAAGAAGAGCGGTGCTTTTGTTCCCGGCATCCGTCCGGGTGAGCAGACGGCGCGCTATATCGACAAGATCTTGATGCGCTTGACGCTGATCGGGGCGGCTTACATTACTGTCGTCTGTTTGTTACCGGAATTTTTGATTCTGAAGTGGAATGTGCCGTTCTACTTCGGGGGTACCTCTCTGTTGATTATCGTCGTCGTGACCATGGACTTCATGTCCCAGGTGCAGGCGTACGTGATGTCGCACCAGTATGAAAGCTTGCTGAAGAAGGCAAATTTCAAAGGCGCGCCGATGATCAAGTAATCGCTTATGGCAAAAGAGGATTACATCGAAATGCAAGGGGAGGTTGTTGAAAACCTCCCAAACGCGACCTTCAAGGTCCGGTTGGAAAATGGCCATATTGTTCATGGGTTCATTTCCGGAAAAATGCGGATGCACTACATCCGAATTCTTCCTGGTGACAAAGTGACCGTGCAATTGACGCCGTATGATTTAAGCAAGGCCCGGATCGTTTTCCGGGTCAAGTAAAAGAGTTCTCTACGCAATAAACCGCAGGGCAAGGAATCACGGCTGCTTCCAAGCTCTCGCAGACGAGGAGTTAAACATGAAAGTGCAACCTTCAGTGAAGCGCGTGTGTCGCAATTGCAAAGTCATCCGTCGCAAGGGTGTCGTGCGCGTCATTTGCAAGGACCCGCGTCACAAGCAGCGCCAGGGCTAATGGCTCTGGTGTCGGCATTTGTTAATTTTGAAATAGTGGAGTGATTCGATGGCCCGTATCGCAGGGGTAAACATTCCGAACCATCAGCATGCAGAAATCGCTTTGACCGCGATTTTCGGCATCGGCCGTACCCGCGCACAAAAGATTTGTGACGCGGCCGGCATCGTTCGTTCTACCAAAATGAAGGACCTGTCCGATGCGGACATGGATCGTCTGCGTGACGAAGTCGGCAAATTCACCGTAGAAGGTGATCTGCGTCGCGAAGTCACAATGAATATCAAGCGTCTGATGGACCTCGGTTGCTACCGTGGCCTTCGCCATCGCAAGGGCTTGCCTTGCCGTGGTCAGCGCACCCGTACCAATGCTCGTACTCGCAAGGGTCCGCGCAAGGCCATCGCTGGCAAGAAGTAATAGGGACAGAACATGGCAAAGACTGCTACCAAAGTTCGCAAAAAGGTTAAAAAGAACGTTGCTGAGGGCATCGCCCACATCCACGCTTCGTTCAATAACACCATCATCACCATTACCGATCGCCAGGGCAATGCGCTGTCCTGGGCAACGTCCGGTGGTGCCGGCTTCCGCGGTTCGCGTAAGTCCACCCCGTTCGCCGCTCAGGTTGCTGCTGAAGCTGCCGGCAAGGCTGCTCAGGAATGTGGCGTCAAGAATCTGGAAGTTCGCATCAAGGGCCCCGGTCCTGGTCGTGAATCCTCTGTCCGCGCCCTCAACGCGCTGGGCATGAAGATCACCGCGATTTCCGACGTGACGCCGGTGCCGCATAACGGTTGCCGTCCGCCCAAAAAGCGCCGCATCTAAGGAGAAAGACAAGTGGCTCGTAATCTCGATCCGAAATGCCGTCAGTGCCGCCGCGAAGGCGAAAAGCTGTTCCTGAAGGGCGAAAAGTGTTTTACCGATAAGTGTGCCATCGAGCGTCGTTCGTACGCTCCTGGCCAGCATGGCCAGAAGTCTGGCGCCCGTCTGTCCGACTATGGCGTCCACCTCCGTGCCAAGCAGAAGATTCGTCGTGTTTACGGCGTCCTTGAAGGCCAGTTCCGCAAGACCTTTGCTGAAGCTGACCGTCGCAAGGGCCAGACCGGTGAAAACCTGCTGCAATTGCTCGAAGCTCGCCTTGATTCCGTCGCTTACCGTATGGGTTTTGGTGCTTCCCGCACCGAGTCCCGTCAGATCGTTCGCCACAACGGCGTTCTGGTTAACGGCAAGCGCTGCAATATTCCTTCCTTTATCGTCAAGCCGGGTGATGTTGTCCAGCTGACCGACCGTGCCCGCGCATCCCTGCGTTGCAAGGCTGCACTGGAAGCTGCTGAGTCCCGCGGTTTCCCCGAGTGGATTTCGGTGGATGTCAAGGAAGGCAAGGGCACATTCAAGGCCATGCCGCAGCGCTCTGAACTGCCGGCGACCCTGAATGAAGGTCTCGTCATCGAACTTTACTCGAAGTAAGCACTGAGCAGAGGATCTAGCCCATGCAAAGCAGTGGACTTCTAAAACCCCGTATCATCGACGTGCAGAGCGTTTCGCCCGTGCAGGCCAAAGTGGTCATGGAACCGTTTGAACGCGGTTATGGCCATACGCTTGGCAACGCGCTGCGTCGCATTCTGCTCTCCTCGATGGTTGGTTACGCACCGACCGAGGTGGGTATCGATGGTGTTCTTCATGAGTACTCGACCATTGATGGCGTGCAGGAAGATGTCGTCGACATCCTTCTCAACCTCAAGGGTATTGTGTTCAAGCTGCACAATCGCGATGTGGTTAACCTGAAGCTGACCAAGGAAGGTGAAGGCCCCGTTCGTGCTGGCGATATCGAATTGCCGCACGATGTGGAAATCATCAACCCTGAACACGTCATCGCTCACCTCTCCGCGGGCGGCAAGCTGTCCATGGAGATCAAGGTCGAAAAGGGTCGTGGCTACGTACCGGGCAACATGCGCAATCTCGGCGACGCCAAGTCTATTGGCAAGCTGGTGCTTGATGCATCTTTCAGCCCGATCCGTCGCGTTGCTTATGCGGTCGAAAGCGCCCGCGTCGAGCAGCGTACCGACCTTGACAAGCTGATCGTCGATATCGAAACGAACGGTGTCGTCGAACCGGAAGAAGCTATCCGTTACGCTGCTCGCGTGCTGATGGAACAACTTTCGGTCTTCGCTGATCTGGAAGGTACCGCACCGGTCGCCGAGGCTTCCAAGCCGGCTCAGGTTGACCCGGTTCTGCTCCGTCCGGTCGATGATCTCGAATTGACGGTTCGTTCTGCGAACTGCCTCAAGGCTGAGAACATCTACTACATCGGCGATCTGATTCAGCGTACCGAGAATGAGCTTCTCAAGACCCCGAATCTGGGTCGCAAGTCGCTGAATGAGATCAAGGAAGTGTTGGCCGCGCGCGGTCTGACACTCGGCATGAAACTGGAAAACTGGCCGCCCGCCGGTCTGGAAAAGGCGTAAGCCTTTTCCTCCCGGGCAGTCAAGGGACGCCTGCAGAATATAGAAAGGATTAACCATGCGTCACCGCAATGGACTTCGCAAACTGAACCGCACCAGCAGCCATCGCCTGGCGATGCTGCGCAACATGACCGTTTCCCTGCTCAAGCACGAGGCTATCAAGACCACCGTGCCGAAGGCCAAGGAACTGCGCCGTGTTGTTGAGCCCATGATCACCCTCGGCAAGACCCCGACGCTGGCTAACAAGCGTCTGGCTTTTGACCGTCTGCGCGACCGCGATATCGTGGTCAAGCTGTTCGCCGAAATCGGCCCGCGTTACGCAACCCGTCCGGGTGGCTACCTTCGCATCCTGAAGTGTGGCTTCCGTGTCGGCGACAACGCACCGATGGCTTTCGTCGAGCTGGTTGATCGTCCGGAGCCCACCGAGGCTGTGGAAATCGAAGAATCGGCTGCGTAATACGTACCGTGAATAAAAAGGCCGGATATTCCGGCCTTTTTTTCGTCTCCAAATTCAATTTCCCTTTACGGGCAATCGATCAGCATCAACGAAATATCGTCGCTCGCTATGGCCGTACCCTGATGCCCGGCCAGCGCCGCTTCGATTTTGGTAAAACGATCCGTAGGCGACGTATTGGCAGTCGCTGCAATCAGTCGCTCGACGCCGAACTGAACACCCAGTGGATCGGTTGCCTCAAGGAGTCCATCCGAGCACAGGACCAACTGGCTTTCATCGGACCAGCTGAAGTGCAGTGGATCACCGCCCAGTTCGTCGTTGCCGACGATGCCCAAGGGGAGATTGATCGAGGGGAAGGTGGTAGCGACGCGTCCCCAGCGATCGAACAGGAAGGCTTCCGGCGTGCCGCCGACCCAGATGTCGCCTTGCTTTTCGGCTTCATTGAGACAGACCAGGGTAACGGCGACGAAACGTCCGATAGGCATCGATTCCTTGAGCTGGTGGTTCAGTTCAAGAACAATTTCGCGAATTGGCCGGTTCAGTTTGGTCATTCTGTAGAACAGAGCCAGAACGGGTAGCACGCTGATGGCGGCGGTCAGGCCATGTCCGGTGGCGTCCGCCAGCAAGGCATAGAAGAGCCCCTCCTGGGAGCGATTGGCAGCGACGATATCGCCGCTGAAATTTTCTGCAGGAATCACCGTATAGCGCAGGCGGTTATCCTGTAGCCCTTTGCGGTGCAATTGCTTTTCCATCAGACGCAAGGCCAGATGCTGTTCGGCTTGGGTCTGGTCGTAATAGTCCTGAAGCTGGCGCGCATTTTCACGAAGTTTTTGTTCGGTGCGTTTGCGTTCGGAGATATCGCGAATGACGCCGACACTCATGGCCTGGTTATCCAGTACGACTTGAGAAACAGTGATGGTCGCCGGGAAACTATGACCGTTTTTGTGTCTCGCCTCCAGCTCCAACTCCTGCCCGAACGCAACGTCAACGGATGTATCGGCCGTTGTCGGGCGTTCCGGGACGAGCAAGCCCATATTTTTCCCGATGAGCTCCGCGGTGCTCCAGCCGAAAATACGCTCGGTTGATTGGTTAACCGAGACGATGACACCCTCCGCGTTGCTGGTGACAATGGCATCAATCACATTATCGGAAATCGCCTGGACACGGCGCAGGGAGTCAATGGACTCCTGCTGCATGGACAGCGAGCGTTGCATCGAACGAAGCTTGGCTTCGAGCACGACGAAATTGATTGGCTTGGTCAGGTAGTCATCGGCACCGGCGTCGAGACCTTCGACAAGATTCTCGTCGCGGTTCAGGGCCGAAAGAAAAATCACCGGTGTCCATCGGTCACGAGCCATTGCCTTGATCCGACGAGCCGCTTCGAAGCCATCCATGACCGGCATCATGATGTCGAGAAGGACCAGGTCGGGTGATTCCGCTTCAAACTTGCGTACCGCCTCCTCGCCATTCTCGGCAATGATGACTTCATGCCCGAGCTTTTTCAGGAACACCTGCAGGATATGCAGATTGGTGCGGTTGTCATCAACCGCCAGCACTTTCATCTTGTTGGCCAGCGAAGTCATGATTGACCTCCTGGGGTGTCCTCGGTGCGCCGGGAAATCGTTGCTATGGCGATATTGCCGCAGCCTTCATATGTGAGGTTGCTGAAACTCAACATGCGGGCCAGGGCGATGCCCCGCCCATTCGGGTCAAAGGCGCGTTCTGGGTCGATCTGGAGATAGTTCCGCCAGTCGAATCCACATCCCTGATCGGCGATGCGAAGACTGATAGAGTCGCCGTCGCGGTGATAGCTCAAACGAACCGACTTGCTTGCATTCTCGGGCATGGCGGCGCGACGGAGTACTTCCTCGTGCCAGCGGTCTTCTTGCTTTAACTGGCTTTTCTCGGCATAGGTCAGGCCGAGGTTGCCGTGTTCGACCCCGTTGATCAACAGTTCGGAAATTCCCATCACCACGGCTTCGGGGTTCGGGCAGGCATGTGCGATGAATGAGGCGAGCTGGCCTGCATCTTCGACTGAGCGGATAGTAAATTCAGCTTTTTCGAGAAATTGCAGCGAGTTGATGTGTTGATGCAACTGCTGGCTGAGCGCGTTGCGGGCATTGGCATCGCTGAGGGCGGCATGAACAATGGCGAGCAGGCTGTCGCGGCGATACGGCTTGGTCAGGTAGTAGTAGGCCCCGGCTTCGAGCCCTTCGCGAATCTGCTCGGGTGAGTTGGCCGCCGTCTGCATGATGACCGGAATGCCGGCCAGACGTGGATCTCCCTTGATGCGCCGGAGCAGCCCAATGCCATCAAGCCCGGGCATCATGCGGTCAAGCAGAATCAGTTTGAAGTTGTTTTCAGGATTTTGCAGCAGTTCCCATGCGGCCTCGCCGCTATCGGCTGCTTGCAGTGAGAAAGGTTCTTCACCGTCGAAATACTCAACCAGTATCTCCAGGTTCAGTTCCTCGTCGTCCACCAACAAGACGCATGTTTTAGTCATTTTGTGTAGATTTCCCCATCCAGAAATTCAATGGCAGGGTAACGACGAAACAGGCGCCCTGCTCTGGATTGTTGTGCGCAACAATCGTACCACGGTGTTGTGAAACAATTCCCCGGCAAATCGCCAAGCCCAGTCCGGTTCCACCAGCGCCACTCTTGGTGGCGCTGCTTTGGACAAACTTGTCAAAAATGGACTCCAGTTCATCCTCGGGAATGCCTACCCCCTGATCGATAAATCTCAACGCCAGCGCAGACTGCATGCCGCTATCCGCGGCCCGGCGACCGGCCGGCAGTAGGGCGCTGGTCAGTTCGACCCGTATTGTCCCGCCAACCGGGGAAAACTTGATGGCATTCGACAGCAGGTTGCAGATGACCTGGGTAATTCGATTGATGTCCGCCGTGAGCTTTATCCCTGTTGTCTGGGTGATGATGTCCAGGCGCAATTGCCGGGACAGCAGGAGCGGTTCGAGTTGCGCCCCAACTTGCTGCACCAGTTGCTCGGCGTCGAAGGTTTGAGGGTGCAATTCAACCTGGCCGGCATCGAGTTTCGAGAGGTCGAGCAACTCGTCGATCAGCGAGAGAAGTCGCTGACCGCTCTGATCAATGCGCTCGAAATACTGGGTGATTTTCGGGTCGTTGAGATCCTTGGTGCGCTTGAGACCGAGTTCAACGAAGCCGAGAATCGCATGCATCGGCGTATTCAACTCGTGCGACATGTTGGCGAGGAATTCGGATTTTGCCTGGCTGGCCGCTCTGGCTTGCTTCAGGGCACCGTCAAGACTGGCTGTGCGCTGGCTGACCAGGTCCTGCAGGTGATCCCGGTGCTCGCTGAGTTCGCGGGTCAGCCTTTGGGCGTAACGTTCGGCTCGGTCACGATGGCTGGTTAGGTAATATACCAGGAGGGCCAGGAGCAGACTGCCGAGCAGCCCTCCGTAGAGGATCAGGGCTGGGGTGTCAAATCCCGGGTTGCTGGTGCGTTGAGCATGGAAGTGAAGCACCCAGTTACGTCCCCCGAAATCGATCTCGTGATGGAGGAGCGGCGAGGCGGAAAAATCGTAGCCCGGATCAGAACTGTAGATCAATGTCGGTGCTGCACTATCGGGGGCGTCGGCGGACAGTGACTCATCGAAAATCTGCATCGCGAAGCGACTGTTGAGTGGCAGCTTGAAGGAGCCCATGAATTCGTCGAAGCGATAAGCGGTAAGGACCACCCCGGCGAAGTTCCGTTGGTTCGAATCGGGTTGGCTGGCGATGAATTGATCGTCAAAAATTGCCTGAACCAACTGGAAACCCGGTCGCTTTGCGCCCTTGTCGGTTTGCAGTTCGATGGGGGCCGTCATGGCGATGTCGCCAGTCAGGGCGGACCGGAGAATGGCGTCGCGCCTGCCCTTTTCGGAGAGCAGGTCAAAGCCGAGAATCGCCTCGACAATCGGTGATTCGGGTGCGATGAAGCGGAGCGGAACAGCGAGGCTGGCGCCGGGGAGTGGGGTCGGGAAAATGGCGTGGCGGTCAGATCGAAAGTCGCCAGAGCGGGCGGCGACATGCGGGGTGTTGAGGTGGAGGGCTGGGGCATAGGCAAAGGCGAACATCCCGGCCAGATTGCCGTCGACTTCGATACTTCGGGCAAAGCGCCGCCAAACTGCCTTGTCATGGCTAGGTGCTGCGCCAGCAAAGGCGTGTAATGAGCGGAGAAACTGGCCGTGCAGATTGAGGCGCTCGCGAATTTCGGCGGTAATCGCCGCGCTTTCCTGGTTGCTGGTCAACTCTTCTGCCTGAATCTGGAGGCGGTACTGCCAGTGCCAGGTAGCCAGCGTGGACAGGGCCAGTAGCAAAAAGGTGGCGACCGGCAGCAACCAGGTGCCGCGGTTCAGCTTTCGGCGAGTATTGCGATGGGACGCTATGGCGATCACTGCGCAGCCTCCTCCTGTTCATTCTTTTCCTGCTGTTGCATCGTCCACATCCGGGCATAGTTGCCATTGGCGGCAAGCAGTGCTGCGTGGCTTCCCCGCTCGATGATGCGGCCTTCGTTCATGACTAGGATTTCGTCGGCATTCATGACCGTGGACAGGCGATGGGCGATAACCAGCGTGGTATGGCCAATGGCGACCTGCTCAAGCTGGGTCTGGATGGCACGTTCGGTCGCCGAGTCGAGGGCCGAGGTGGCCTCGTCGAAAATCAGGATGGGCGGGTTCTTGAGGAGGGCTCGGGCAATGGCAACCCGTTGCTTTTCGCCACCGGACAGTTTCAGGCCACGCTCGCCAACCCGGGTTTCGTACTTGAGCGGTAGCGACTCGATGAATTCGTGCAACTGGGCGGCACGTGCTGCCGCAAAGACTTCCTCACGGCTGGCATCGGGCCGACCGTAGTTGATGTTGTAGAAAATGGTGTCGTTGAACAGCACGGTATCCTGCGGGACGATACCGATCGCCGCGCGCAGACTGCTTTGCCTGAGCGTACGCAGATCGTGGCCATTGACCTGGATGGCGCCGCCTGTGACGTCGTAGAAGCGATAGAGCAGTCGTGACAGCGTTGACTTGCCGGCTCCCGAATGGCCAACGACGGCGACGGTTTTGCCGGGGGGATGGCAAAGCTGAGATTTTTCAGGATCTGGCGGTTCGGCTCATAGGCGAAGTCCACAGCATCGAAATTGATCTGCAAGGGGCCTGTTGGCAGGTCGCGGGCATCGGCGGCATCGGCAATTTCCCGGTTTTCGTTGAGCAGCTTGAACATCCGCTCGATGTCGGTGAGTGCTTGCCGAATTTCGCGATAGACGATGCCGAGGAAATTGAGCGGCATGTAGAGCTGGATCAGGAAGGCATTGACCAGCACCAGATCGCCGATGGTCATCCGGCCATCGACGACGCCGCTGGCGGCTCGCCACATCATGGCCGTGACGCCGAGGGCAATGATCGCCTGCTGGCCGAGGTTGAGGAAAGCCAGAGTGGTCTGGCTGCGCGTTGCCGCTTCTTCCCATTTGACCAGTTGCTCGTCGTAGCGCCGGGCCTCCCAGGATTCATTGTTGAAATACTTGACCGTCTCGTAGTTGAGCAGGCTATCCACGGCGCGGGTGTTGGCGGCGGAATCGTTTTCATTGACGGCGCGGCGGATATCGATGCGCCAGTTGCTGACCTTGATGGTGAAGACGATGTAGGCGGTGAGTGAAAGCAGCGTGATGACCACGTAGCCCATGTCGTACTTGACGAACAGAATACCGAGGACCAGCCCGATTTCGACCAGAGTCGGCAGGATCGAATAGAGCGTGTAGGAAATCAGGCTGGAGATCGACCGGCTGCCGCGTTCGATATCACGCGAGACACCGCCGGTCTGCCGCTCGAGATGGAAACGCAGGGACAGGGCATGGAGGTGGCGAAAGACTTCCAGCGAAACCTGGCGGACGGCCCGCTGGGTGACCCGGGCAAAGAGGATTTCGCGCAATTCGGTGAACAGGGCGGTTGAAAAACGCAGCGTGCCGTAGAGGATCAGCAGCAAAATCGGCAGGGCGAGCAGTTGCTCGCCGCCCGAAAGTCCATCGATCATGTCCTTGAAAACAAGCGGAACGCCTACGTTTGCGACTTTGGCACCGATCAGGCAGCCCATCGCCGCGAGGACGCGCAGGCGGTAGCGCCACAGGTAGGGGAAGAGCGTGCGCAGGGTGAGCCAGACGTGGGTTTCGGGCAACGCTTGCCCGACTGGCGGTTTGGGAAGAGCGGTGGCGCGACGCATGCAGGAGCCTGACTGGATTTGAGGTGACGATGAATTATGTGAGTATATGAAAACTGCCCGCTTTCCGGGAAAATTCGCACATATTTAACATTTTGGATAAATCATGGCTGCCGACCGCATTACTCTCCCCAGCAAGCATTCCACGTTGCGCGTCGTACCCATGCCGGCCGACCTCAATCAGAACGGTGATGTCTTCGGTGGCTGGGTCATGGCCCAGGTTGACGTGGCCGGTGCCATTCCTGCCATGCGCCGGGCGCGCGGCCGGGTGGCCACGGTCTCGGTCAATTCTTTTCTGTTCAAACAGCCGGTTTCGGTCGGCGATATTGTCAGTCTCTACGCTGAAATCGTGCGCGTAGGAAACACGTCGATCACCGTCAAGGTCGAGGTTTATGCCGAACGAAATTACGCTGCGCCAATCATCGTCAAGGTGACTGAAGCCGAACTGACCTACGTGGCCATCGATAGCGCCGGAATGAAGCGCGAGGTTCCGCCCGAAAATATGCCGTTTATGGATTAAAATCCGGTAGTTATCCAATTACCCCGCCTGTAAGGGAGCAATCCAATGAATAAAATGATCCTGCGTACGGTTCCGGCGCTGTTGCTGCTGGCCTTTTCCGGTATGGCTTCGGCTGGCGCCTTTCAGCTCATGGAGCAGAATGCCAGCGGCCTCGGCAATGCCTACGCCGGTTCCGCTGCCGTGGCCGACAATGCCAGCACGATTTTCTACAATCCGGCCGGGATGACCCAGCTTGGCAATGGCATCCAGCTGTCGGTCGGCGTTGCCGGGGTCGGGCCGAGTTACGAATACCGCGACACGAGCGGCGTCAAGTCGGGCGGCGATGCAGGTGGTTGGGCCGCAGTGCCCAATGCCTATCTGTCGGGACAGCTGAGCAAAGACCTGTACCTGGGCCTGGGTATTTCGGCACCTTTTGGTTTGGCGACGGAATACGATGCCGGTTGGGCCGGTGCTGGGCGGGCCCTCAAATCTGAAATCAAGACGGTTAATATCAATCCTTCTCTGGCCTATCGGGTTACCGACAAGGTGTCGCTTGGTTTTGGTTTGAATTACCAGACGATCGAGGGCGAACTGACCAAGACGGGTGCAATCCTCAAGGCTGACGATACCTCCTGGGGTTGGAATGCCGGGGCGTTGTTTACCCTGTCGCCAGCGATGCGGCTTGGTATTTCATATCGTTCAGCCATCAAGTACAAACTTGAGGGGACCCTCAATGGTGCCCTTCCGGTTAATGCCGATGTCAAGTTGCCGGACACCTTCATTCTGTCTGTTTGGCAACAGGTTTCCGATCGTTGGGAGGCCATGGGCGATTTGTCATATACGCGCTGGAACTCCCTTCAGTCCCTAGATGTGCGGAGAAGTAGCGATGGTTTGTTGTTGTCCAGCGAACCCTTCAAGTATGAAAACTCCTGGCGTTTCGCGTGGGGCGCTGGTTACAAGGCGACCGACAAGGCCAAACTCAAGTTCGGGATTGCCTTTGATCGTACGCCGGTTCGTGATGAATACCGCACCGCCCGTGTGCCGGATAACAATCGCCTTTGGCTGTCGCTCGGTGCTCAGTGGAATGCTGGCACTTATGGAAAATTTGATCTGGGATACTCCTATCTTTACGTCATCGACCCCAGCATTTCTCAGCCGGCGACCACCGTCCCGGTGGCGCTTCCTGCCCTTCAAGGCAAGTACGATGCCAGTGCCCACATCGTCGGTGTCCAATACTCGGTGGGTTTCTAAGCTGGCGGGTCAGGGGCCACTGTGCCGGCGCTTGAACTGGGTGGCGTGACGCTGGGTTTGCGCGAGGGCGTGATCGTTCTGATCACGCTGGTCGCCATCTACATTGTCTTCGTGCTGGTGCGCATGCTGCGTCTGCGTCAGCGCACCCAGGTTGCCGAGCCGGCACCCCAGGTGGCGCCGACGATTGATTTGCCGCCGGCGGCCGACGATGCCGAAGGCGACTGGGCCCAGGCCTCCGAGGAGTTGGCGGGAGAGACCTTGCGCAGTGGTCTTGAGCAGGAAGTCGCCCAGATGCGCGACGAGGTCGATGCCATTCGTGGCGAACTGGCTGCCCTGCGGGCCGACATGCAGCAGGAACTGGCCCATCTGCGGGCCAGCCAGACGGTTTCTCCCATTTATGGCGATGCAATGCAATTGGCTGTTTCGGGTTACGATCCGGCGGCGATTGCCGAGCGTTGTGGTATCGCCCGCGCCGAGGCTGAACTGGTCGTGGCGCTGGCCAAAAGTCAGGAGCGTTGAGGGTGGCGATGGTCGATAAAACGGATGTGGTCGAAGGCGAGGCCGGGGCTGGCGAAATTCGCAGCAAGCTGATGGCGCGTCTGGCCGTGGCTGGCGTGCTGGTTGCCGCACTACTCGGCGTGCTGGCCTTCTTTGACTATCTGGCGACAGCCCCCGACGAGTCGGAAGAGCAGGTCTTTACCAAGCCGGTTCCCGTTGCCCCGAAAAAAGCCGTCTCACAGCCGGTAACGCCGGCCGAAAACCCGCCGGCACCGCCCGCTGCGGCGCCGGAAAAAGCCGAGACTCCGGTTGAGCCTCCGCCGCCGCCAAAGGTTGAGGCACGGCCGGAAGCACTGGTCGAAACCCGGCCAAAATCATCAGCTCCGGCGGTTGCCCACAAGACAGCGCCATCATCCGTTGCAGTTCCAGTTCCAGTTCCAGTTCCAGTTCCAGTTCCAGTTCCAGTTCCAGCGCCAGTCCCCGAAGCCACGACTGCACCGTCCAACATTCTGCCGCCGCAACGTTCCGCGGCGCCAGCCGAGCCGCCGCCACCGAAAGTGGCAAGCCACCCTGTCGACGCGCGCCCGGCCCCGGCAGTCTCCCGTCTTTTCTCAGGGTTTCTGTTGCAGGCGGGGGTCTTCTCGAGTGTCCAGCGTGCTGAGGAACTGCATGCGCGGCTGACCCTGAGTGGTGTCGCATCGACCCTCGAAACGCGCGTTCAGGTCGGTCCGTTCAAGACCAAGCAAGAGGCCGAGGCCGCTCAGGCCAAACTCAAGGAACTGGGCGTCGAAACCATTCTCGTGCCGCCCAAGGGCAAGAATTAAGCGCTCACGGTAGACCCGGCAGATTCGGACGCGGCAGGCCAAGACTTTGCCGGATGTCGCGGTGTAACTGCATGGGCGACGGCGATGGCGCCGTGTTGTAACGGCGGTCGTCGTAATATCTGCCGCCCCGGTCTTCGTAGTAGCGGGGAGCCGAGTTGTAGTAAATCGTCCCGCTTGGTTGGGCATATCCCGGATAAGTCTGGACATAGACCGGCGGTGCCCGGTGATAAGCCGCCGGGTAGGGTGCGACCGCGCAGGCACCGAGGCTACCGATCAGGATGGTGGCGAGGCCAAGGCGGAGAAACATTTGCTTGTAGGTCATGGGGGAAAGTGTCCGGTGATTACCTAAGCAAATAACGCGGACACTCCCTGTCCGGCATACGTCGATGCCGGGCGAAGGTGTAACAAATCGTTAGAGATTCAGTTCGGCAATAGCCTTCAGACCTTGCTCGATGTTGTTCCGGGTCGCGGCTTCAACCGCCATGCGCAGTCGTGTCACGCCGGCAAAGGCCTCACCCATGGTCGCCACGCCGGTGGACTTGACGGATTTGCGCAGAGCTACCGAGCGATCGCTGGTTTTTGTCAGTGACCAGGCGGTTTCCATTTCCACAGTAAACGTTGCCCCAAAGAGAGGCTTCGAAAGGGTGGTCAGTCGTACACTTAATTCGTAGTCACCATTGCTGCCCTGGACGATGGTCTTGAACAGCTTGCTCTGGCTGACAGCATCCTCGATGGCCGCTTTCAGGTCGGCATCGGAAATGTTGCTGCTGTCCATCGCGCCGGTTTGGGCGCCACCGCCGGTCTGCACACCGAGGCTATGGGGGAAGTGCTTGCTGATCGAAATGTTCTTTGGCGTCATGGCACCACGATCGGCTGGCGAGGCGCATCCGCCAAGAAACAGGGCAATGGCGGCGATGGCCAAAACGGCACGGGGTGACGGTGCGAGTTGGTACATTTATTTCGCTCCCTTATAGATGTTGTCGACCACTTCGTTGACCATTTCCTTGGGGGACAGGCGGGTCAGCGAGGTATGGAAGGAGTTGCCGGTGGCCAGCGGGTAATCGGTTTTCGGGTCGCGGATGGTGATGGTCAGTTCCAACATGTACATGGTGATATCCCACATCCATTTGTCGATGTAGGTGACGACGGCGTCAACATTGGAGGTCGGGGCACCGCTACCGGTAGTGACGGTGACGCCCTTGCTGCGCAGTTTGTCGGCGATCAGATTGTAGGTGTTGTCATCCTTGTCCACCTGCTTGACATACATCGTCTTGAGCGACGACAGGTTTGCCGATGGATCGACGCTTCCTGTCGCCCGGTTGACGGCACAGCCGGTACTGAGGGTGACGACGAGCCCAAGCAGCAGCCCCAGTTTGATGATTTTCCTCATGGCAACCTCCGGTTATGGATCATTGAAGGAGAGATTATGCCATTCGGAACTTCTGGGTTTGATCCAAAGCAGACAGTCTTCAATTTTCGCGAATGAGAAATACCGCTTATTCAGCCAGCGTCTTGCGAATCCGTTTGGCAAACACAGTCATTTCCTTGGCCGCTTGAATATCCCCTTTGGCCTCGGCTACCGTGATGCCCTTCTCGTAGGCGGCGAGCGCACCGGGAGGGTCGCCGGCTTCGGCCAGTGCCTTGCCGAGGGCTTTCCAGGCGGCGGAGTACTGATTGTCGCGGTCGACTGCGGCCTGGAAGGAGCTGGCCGCCTTGGCCGGCTCCCCGGCCTTGAGGTATTCGTTACCGAGCGAGAAGCGGAGGAGGGCGCCGTCGCGTGGGCCGTTGAGCATTTTTTCCAGGGATTCGATACGTGGGTTCATGGGTCAGCAAGGCTAAAATAGGGTTTTGCAATTGACAGACAGGAAAGCATTTTATGGCCAAGACCATTATCGCCACCCCGAACGCCCCGGCCGCCATCGGCACCTATTCGCAAGCCGTGCGCGTCGGTGACACCGTTTACATGTCCGGGCAGATCGGGCTTGATCCTGCTTCCATGCAGATGGTAGACGGGATCGATGGGCAAATCGTTCGCGTTTTTGAAAATCTCAAGGCGGTCGCTGAAGCAGCAGGTGGTTCGCTGGCTGACGTGGTCAAGCTCAACGTATTCCTGACTGACCTGAGCCACTTCGCCAAGGTCAATGAAACGATGGCCCGCTATTTCAGCGAGCCCTTTCCGGCCCGTGCCGCTGTCGGTGTCAAGGAACTGCCGCGCGGCGCGCTGGTTGAGGCCGACGCGGTGATGTGTCTGGGCAACTAAGCCGCTCATGAGCGACGCCGAAGCGTCGGCTCCGATCCGTGCTTCGGAGGCCCTGCTCAAGAAGCTCGGCAAAATCGGCCTCCATAGCGAGGCCGATTTGCTGGTGCACCTGCCCTTGCGTTATGAGGACGAAACCCGCATCACGCCGGTCGATCGTGCTTTCGGGGGCGAACCGGTGCAGGTCGAGGTGGTCGTCCTGCGTAATGAGGTGCAGTTTCGCCCGCGCCGCCAGATGGTCGTGCATGCTGCAGACGCCAGCGGCGAGATCACGCTGCGGTTTTTCAGCTTTTATCCGAACCAGCAGGCCGCGCTGAGCGAAGGTTCGCGTATCCGGGCTTTCGGCGAAGTACGCGGCGGTTTCTTCGGGGCCGAGATGGTGCACCCGCGTTTCCGCAAGGTGGGTGACGATGAGCCGCTGCCGACGGAAATGACGCCGATTTATCCATCGACTGCCGGCCTGGCCAATTCGGCCCTGCAAAAGCTGATTGGCAAGGCCCTGGCGGCGGGTGATCTTTCCGAGACGCTGCCAGAGGCGTTGCGGCAACGTCTGAAACTGCCAGGTTTGGCGCGTAGCCTGCGGTTTTTGCACATGCCACCGCCGGGCACCGATCTTGATACCCTGCATGCGCGCAATCACCCGGCCTGGCGGCGGGTCAAGTTCGACGAGGTGCTGGCCCAGCAATTGTCGCTGCGCCGGGCCTATCTCGCTCGCCGCGAGCAGGGAGCGCCGGTCCTCGCGGCGCGGGACGACCTGGGGGCGCGCCTGCTCGATAGTCTGCCCTTTGGGCTGACTGGCGCACAGGTCAGGGCGATGGCTGAAATCGGCGGCGATCTGGCCCAGCCGTATCCGATGCAGCGCCTGTTGCAGGGTGATGTCGGAGCCGGCAAGACCATCGTCGCTGCGCTGGCCGCCTGTCAGGCGATTTCAGCCGGCTGGCAGGCAGCCTTCATGGCGCCGACGGAAATTCTCGCCGAGCAGCATTATCTGAAACTGAAGGATTGGCTGGAGCCGCTTGGCGTTCGTGTGGCATGGCTGTCGGGCAGCCTGAAGACAAAGGCCCGGCGTGAGCAACTGGCGGCGACGGCAGCCGACGCGCAACTGGTGGTCGGCACGCATGCGCTGATTCAGGACGGCGTCGATTTCGCCAAACTCGGCCTGGCGATTGTCGATGAACAGCACCGCTTCGGCGTTGCCCAGCGCCTCGCCCTGCGCAAGAAGGGCGATAACCCGCACCAGCTGATGATGTCGGCAACGCCCATTCCGCGCACCCTGGCCATGAGCTACTACGCCGATCTTGATGTGACCGTGCTCGATGAACTGCCGCCCGGTCGAACACCGATCAAGACGCGGCTGGTTGCTGATAACCGGCGGGACGATGTGGTCGGCTTTGTCAAAAAACATGTCGAGGAAGGCCGGCAGGCCTATTGGGTGTGTCCGCTGATCGAGGAGTCCGAGGCTCTGCAGTTGCAGACGGCGCAGGATACCTACGAGACATTGCTGGCGGAATTGCCGACCCTGACCGTTGGTCTGGTCCATGGCCGGCTGAAGGCCGACGAGAAGCAGGCGGTGATGGCCGCCTTTGCCGCCGGCGATATCGATGTGCTGGTGGCGACCACGGTGATCGAGGTCGGCGTCGATGTGCCGAATGCCAGCCTGATGGTCATCGAGCACGCTGAACGTTTCGGATTATCCCAACTGCACCAGCTGCGCGGGCGGGTTGGCCGTGGCAAGTATGAGTCGAGTTGCGTACTGATCTACGCCGGGCCGCTCGGTGAAATCGCCCGCCAGCGCCTGAAGATCATTTTCGAGAATACTGATGGTTTTGAAATCGCCCGGCAGGACTTGCAGATTCGCGGCCCCGGCGAATTTGTCGGCAGCCGGCAGAGCGGCGTACCGCTGCTGCGCTATGCCGATCTGGAAATGGATGCCGATCTGGTCGAACTGGCGCGTGGCGTCGCCGAGGAAATGTTGACCGAGCATGGCGACCTGGCCGAACGCCATCTCAAGCGCTGGCTCGGCTCGCGCGAAGAACTTCTTAAATCCTGACTCGTCTGGCCGAAGCCGTAATGCCGTCGCTCAGGGTCTTCAGTGCCGCCATTGCCCGGGCCTCACGCAGATAGATCATGCCGGTAGGAACCCGGCTGAATTCGTCGGGCACGGTCTCGATGATGAGATCGGCCGCATGCCCCGATTGTTCGACGACACGACGCGGCATCAGGGTCCAGCCGAGGCCGACGGCAATGCAGCCGAGGATGCCCTCCAGCGTGCCGAACTCCATGGCATCGGCCACAGCGTGGCCCTGGGCGCGCTGCCAGGCGATAGCCCGGGTGCGATAGGCGCAGCCTTCCCGGAAGAGGATAAGCGGTAGCAGCACGGGGTCGGTGCCAGCCGCATGCACCTGGACCAGTTCCTCGACCACCAGTTCGTCGAACTGCAGGTCGGGGTGGATGACCGGGCCAGCGACGAAGGCGCAGTCGAGTTTGTGGTCGAGGACCTTTTCGGTCAGCGTGCTGGTGGTGTCGGTAGTGACCCGCAGCTCAAGGCCGGGATGGGTGCTACGTACGGCCTTCAGGGCGCTTGGCAGGTGCAGGGCAGCAAAGGTTTCCATTGCCCCGATGCGCAGTTCGCCGGCACTTTCGCCAACCAGGCGGACGGCGGCGCTGGTCTGCCGTTCGAGCATCAGCATGCGCCGTGCGTAATCGAGCAGGACCTTGCCCGAGGGGGCGAGTTCCAGGCCGCGTCCTTTGCGGAAGAACAGCTCGGCCCCCAGTTCTTCTTCGAGCCGCCGGATACGGCCGGTGACGTTGGACTGGACGGTATTGAGCTTGCGCGAGGCAGCTAGGATGCCACCTTCTTCGACAACGGCCTGAAAGGTGCGGAGGGCGACGAGTTCCATGTGTATCTCAAAAATAGAATTGTGCGTTCTGAACAAATCATTTGAAATGATACATTACTCTGTTTATTGTTCGCTGATCAATAACAAAGGGAATATCCCATGACTTCACAGAGAGAACGGCTCCAGGTGCTTTGCGCCGGAATTTTCAGTCTGTTGCTGACCTTCGGCGTGGCCCGCTTTGCCTATACGCCGCTGCTGCCCCTGATGCAGCAACAGGCTGGGCTCGGGCTGGCCGAAGCTGGCTGGCTGGCGGCAATGAACTACGCCGGTTACCTGAGCGGCGCGCTGATCGCTTCGTTGATCAGCGATCTGGTACTCAAAGACAAGCTCTATCGCATGGGCCTCGTGGTCGCCATCCTGAGTACGGTGCTGATGGGCCTGACCGCCGATCCGTGGGTCTGGATGCTGTCCCGTTTCATCGCCGGCCTGAGCAGTGCCGCCGGCATGTTGCTGGGGACCGGGCTGATTCTCAACTGGCTGATTCGTCACAACCACCGCCCGGAGCTGGGTATCCACTTTGCCGGCATCGGTCTGGGTATTTCCGGGTGCGCCATGGCGGTATGGCTGATGAGCGGGAGCTTCGACTGGCGCGAACAGTGGTTCGCCTTTTCGGCCATCGCCTGCCTGCTTATCGTGCCGGCCCTGGTCTGGTTGCCGGCTCCCGACACCAGTCCGCTGACCAAGAGCGGCGCGCCCATGCACGACAATCCACCGGGCCGACTGTTCCTCGGGCTTTTCATGGCGGCCTATTTTTGTGCCGGCTTTGGTTACGTCATCAGCGCCACCTTCATCGTCGCCATCGTCGATCAGTTGCCCGGTCTTGCCGGCAAGGGGGCGCTCGCCTTCCTGGCTATCGGTTTGGCGGCGACCCCGGCGGCCTTCAACTGGGATCTGATCGCCCGTTATACGGGTGACATCAACGCGCTGATCCTCGCCGCAGTACTGCAGATCATCGGCATCGTCCTGCCGGTGGCTGTCGGGGGATTGTTCGCCACGCTGTTCGGAGCGCTGCTCTTTGGTGGCACTTTCATCGGCATGGTCAGTCTGGTGTTGACCATGGCCGGACGTTATTACCCGACGCGGCCGGCCAAGATGATGGGCAAGATGACCCTCTCCTATGGGGCGGCGCAGATCATCGGGCCCGCCATCGTCGGCTGGCTGGCGACCCGGCTGGGCAATTATTCGATTGGCCTGACCATCGCAGGTGGCGTCATGGTGGTGGGTGTCGTCCTCTTGGTTATACTGAAGTTTGTAGAAAAGCGGGACGCCACGCTGGCGCTCGAACCCTGCTAGCCGGATTGAAATTGGAGACAAGACATGTTCAAGGGAATTCTGATCGAGAAGGATGACGCCGGTTATCGGGCGTCGGTACAGGACATCAACGACAGCCAGTTGCCGGAAGGCGATGTGACGGTGCGGGTGGCGATGTCTTCGCTCAACTACAAGGACGGGCTGGCAATTACCGGCAAGGGACCGGTCGTCCGCAAGTTTCCGATGGTGCCGGGCATCGACATTGCCGGTACGGTCGAGAGCAGCAATAACCCCGATTACCAGGCAGGTGACCGGGTTGTCCTCAACGGCTGGGGTGTCGGTGAAACACACTGGGGTGGTCTGGCCCAGAAAGCCCGCCTCAAGGGCGACTGGCTGGTGCCGCTGCCCGCTGCCTTCAGCGAGAAACAGGCGGTGGCGATCGGCACCGCCGGCTATACCGCCATGCTTTGCGTCATGGCGCTCGAGCGCCAGGGCGTCAAGCCCGCCGATGGCGAGATCGTCGTGACCGGCGCGGCGGGTGGCGTTGGCAGCGTCGCCATCGCGGTGCTCGCCAAGCTCGGCTACACCGTGGTGGCCGTCAGCGGCCGGCCGGAGGAAACTGACTATCTGAAGCAACTGGGGGCGACCGAAGTGCTCGACCGGGCTGTCTTTGCGACACCCGGCAAGCCGCTGGGCAAGGAGCGCTGGGCCGGAGCAGTCGATGTTGTCGGTAGTCACACCCTGGCCAATATTTGCGCGACCACCAAGTATCGCGGCGTGGTCACCGCCTGCGGCCTGGCTGGCGGCATGGATTTCCCGTCCTCGGTGGCGCCCTTCATTCTGCGTGGGGTGACTTTGGTCGGCATTGATAGCGTGATGTGTCCGCGCCCGGAGCGACTGCTTGCCTGGCAGCGTCTGGCGACCGATCTCGATGTCGGCAAGCTCGGCCTGATCACGCACGAAGTGTCGCTGGCCGAGGCCATTCCGACCGCTGCGCAGTTGATGGCAGGCCAGGTGCGTGGCCGCGTCGTTGTCGACGTCAATCGTTAAACGGAGTGGCTGATGCCCTACGTCAATATCAAGATTACCCGTGAAGGCGCGACGCCGGAACAGAAGGCCCGCCTGATTCAGGGCGCGACGCAACTGCTGGTCGATGTGCTGGGCAAGAACCCGAAAACGACCATTGTCGTCATCGATGAGGTCGATACCGACAACTGGGGCGTGGCGGGCGAGTCGATTAGTCTCCGAAGGGCGCGCGGCGAGTAGGCTTTCGCCGTTTTCTGCAAATTTTCAATGACTGAACCCATGAGCCATCTGTTCGAACCCCTGAAACTCCGTGATATCACCTTGAAGAACCGCATCGGCATTCCGCCGATGTGCCAGTACTCGGCGCAGGATGGCATGGCCGGGGACTGGCATGTTATTCATTACGGTAGCCGGGCCATGGGTGGTGCCGGCCTGATGATCCTTGAGGCAACGGGCGTCACGCCAGCCGGCCGGATCAGCCCGGGAGACCTCGGTTTGTGGAAGGACGAACAGATCGAGCCGCTCGCCCGGATCGCCGCACAGGCGAAAGGCCAGGGTTGTGTGCCGGCGATCCAGTTGGCCCACGCCGGGCGTAAGGCCAGCGTCGGACTGGGCTGGGAGGCGCAGAAAACACTGACGACCAGTGAGGGAGGATGGATGCCGGTCGCGCCTTCGGCCGTTTCCTTCGGTGATGGCTACCTTTCGCCGCATGCACTGACCCTCGACGAGATTGCCGATCTTGTTGCGGCCTTTGTCGCGGCAGCCAGGCGGGCGGTAGTGGCGGGGTTTCAGGCCATAGAACTGCATGCCGCCCACGGCTACCTGCTGCATCAGTTCCTGTCGCCCCTGTCTAACCAGCGTACGGATGCCTATGGTGGCAGTTTCGAGAACCGGACCCGTTTGGTGCGCGAGGTCGTGACGGCGGTGCGCGCGGTATGGCCGGATAATTTGCCGCTGCTTATTCGCCTGTCGGCCACCGACTGGGTCGACGGTGGCTGGACCGCTGACGAAACCGTCGAGCTCTGCCGTGGCCTCAAGGCGCTCGGCGTTGATCTGGCCGATATCTCGACCGCCGGTCTGGTGCCGACGGCAAAAATTCCCGCCGGTCCCGGCTTTCAGACCGGGTTCGCCGCCCGCGTCCGCCATGAGGCGGGGCTGCCGGCGGCTGCGGTAGGGTTGATCACCTCGCCCGCCCAGGCCGATCACATCGTGCGCACCGGCCAGGCCGACATGGTTCTGGTCGGCCGGGAAATCCTGCGCAATCCCTACTGGCCCCTGCAGGCAGCCCAGGCATTGGGGCAGGTCGGGATATGGCCGAACCAGTACCTGCGCGCCGCACCGGGCGGGTCGCTCGGTCGCTGATGCCGGGCTCGCCGGGCCGTCATTGGGCCCGGCGTAAAAATAATTTGGCCCGGCGGGAACTTTCTTCGGGAGAGCGGTCTGATTGCCTGATTTTTTACTTCAACCTGTATCGAGGCAAATATGGACGAACTCTCTTACGTCGGCATTGTGTTTACTGTTGTTATTCTTGGCCTGGCCTGTTTCATGGCTGCCAAGCTGGCCTCGAAGACGGCCTACCACTAAGAAAAAGCCGGGATTTCCCGGCTTTTTTCTTGATGCTCTGCGCTTCGGCATTTCAGCCGATAAATGCCTCGACGATGCGTGCCACTTCGGTTGGCTGGTCATGATGCAACATGTGGTCGGCCTGATCGATCCACGCCTCGCCAAGATTTGCAAAACAGGCCTGACGCGCCGCCCAGTCGCCCGGCCGGGTTTCGAACTCACGAATAACCCAGGATTGCCGGCCAGCCACCCAGAGTACCGAGCAGGTGATCTGTTTCCAGATCGCCATCGATTCCTCGAGACGGAACAGATAAGGGGCGGGGGCTTTGTGCCACGGGTCGCCATTCCAGATGATGCCGTGATGGCGAAGGCCGGCCCGGTTTTCGCCATCGCCGACACGGGCCAGGTGCTTGGCCAGAAATTCGGCGCGCTCAGGAAGCAGAAAGCGGTCGCTGTGCAAGAGTCGGCGGGCAAAGGCGGCACGGTCGGCGTAGGCATGCATGCGCGGCGGCTTTTTAAGGGCGCCCAGCCACTGCTGGTAACGCTCCGGGGCCATCCCCGGTGTGGTCGGCGCAATGCCGAAACCTTCCAGCGAAACGACGCTTTCAACGCGCTCGGGCCGAATGCCGGCGTACAAACAGGAAAGAATGCCGCCCATGCTGTGGCCGACCAGTTTCACCTTGCCTGTCGGTGCGTAACGATCAACGATTGCTTCCAGGTCGCCTAGATGCTCGGCGAAAAAATAAGGCCGGTTCAGCCATTCCGAATTACCGAAACCGCGCCAGTCGGGGGCGACGATATTCCAGTCACGGGCCAGTTCGTCCACGACAAACTGGAAAGAGGCCGAAACATCCATCCAGCCGTGCAGCAGGAACAACATCGGGGCCTGCGCATCACCCCAGCGGCGGATGTGCAGTCGGACGTCGGGGAGGTCAAGGAATTCCGAGCGGGAGGGCTTCATTGCTTGTGGACTTTCTTCGGCTGTCGGGCGCGGCGAGCATTGCGATGGCGTATTTTAGCGGCTCGATGTCGCATAGAATCCCGGCCATGAATTTCGTTCGCTTTCTTTTCGCCAGCGGTGCAGCGTGAGCAGTCAATTCCGACTCCTCCGGACGCGGCGCTTCGGGCCTTTCTTTGTGACCCAGTTTCTCGGGGCTTTCAACGACAACCTGTTCAAGAATGCCCTGGTCGTCCTCCTGACCTTTCAGGCGACGCAATGGACGGCGCTCAATCCGGAAATTCTGGGCAGCCTGGCATCGGGCATTTTCATCCTGCCCTTTTTTCTCTTCTCGGCGACTGCCGGACAACTGGCCGACAAGTACGACAAGGCGATGCTCGCCCGCTTCGTCAAGATGCTGGAGATGCTCATCATGGGCGTTGCGGCAGCCGGATTTCTGCTGCACAGCCTGCCCGTGCTGCTGGGTGGGCTTTTCCTGCTCGGCCTGCATTCGACGTTGTTCGGGCCGGTCAAGTACGCCATCATGCCGCAGCATCTGCACGCCGATGAACTGGTCGGTGGCAATGCGCTGATCGAGGCCGGTACATTCGTGGCCATTCTGGTCGGGATGCTGGCCGGTGGGTTGCTGGCCGGTGTGGTCGACCATCCGGCGTGGATCGCCGGCGGCGGATTTGCCGTCGCCCTGGCTGGCTACCTGACGAGCCGGGGCATCCCGGCGGCGCCGGCGCCAGTGCCGGAACTCAGGGTGAACCTCAATCCGTTGACGGAAACCTGGCGCAACATTGCATTTGCCCGGCGGGACCGGACTGTCTTTCTGTCCATTCTTGGCATCTCCTGGTTCTGGCTCTATGGCGGGTTGTTCGTCGCCCAGTTTCCGGCATACGCGCGCGTTGTGCTGGGCGGGGGCGAGTCGGCGGTGACCCTGTTACTCGCCACATTTACGGTGGGCATCGGGGTCGGCTCGATGCTCTGCGAACGGATGTCCGGCCACCATGTCGAGATCGGGCTGGTGCCATTTGGCTCGATTGGCCTGACGCTGTTCGGGCTGGATCTGTATTTTGCCTCGCCGCTTGGCCTGGCTGGTACGACGCCGCACCAACTGCTTGCCTTGCTCAGTATTCCGGATGTCTGGCGGGTGTTGATCGATTTCACCATGCTGGGTGCCTTCGGCGGCTTTTTCACGGTTCCGCTCTACGCGCTGATCCAGTTGCGCAGCGCACCGGATCATCGGGCCCGCATCATTGCCGGCAACAATATTCTCAACGCATTGTTCATGGTGGTCGGTGCGCTCGGGGCGGCCAGCCTGCTCGGTGCCGGGATGTCGATGCCGGTCCTGTTTGGCCTCGCTGCCCTGCTTAACGCTTGTGTGGCGATCTATATTTACGGGCTGGTGCCGGAATTCCTGCTCCGCTTTATCGCCTGGCTGCTCGTCAAGGCGGTGTATCGGCTACGCAGCGAGGGGCTGGCGCATATTCCGGCAGAAGGGGCGGCGGTTCTGGTGGCCAATCATGTCAGCTTTGCCGATGCGGTGATCATCATGGGGGCCTCGCCCCGACCGATCCGCTTTGTCATGGACCATCGCATTTTCAAGACCCCTCTGCTCGGCTTTATCTTCCGCCATTGCGGGGCCATTCCCATCGCGTCGGCCAAGGAAGACCCGGCCATGCTGGAGGCCGCTTTCCGCGACGTGAGCAAGGCGCTGGCCAACGGTGATCTGGTCGGCCTCTTCCCCGAGGGCGGCATTACCCGCGACGGTGAGTTGCAGACCTTCCGTCCCGGCATCTCCCGCATTCTTGCCGCCAATCCGGTGCCGGTCGTGCCGATGGCGCTAGGCGGCCTGTGGGGGAGCTATTTTTCCCGCATTGACGGGGTCGCCATGAAGTCGCCATTCCGGCGCGGCCTGTTCTCGGCGGTCGTCTTGCGTGTAGGCGCTCCGTTCGCTACTGAAGCAGCGACTCCGGCCGCCCTGCAGGCAGCAGTGGCGGCTTTGCGGGGGAAGCTGCGGTAACGGTGCGGATCAGACCAGCCATTGGCTGGTGCTGCTTTTCACGGAATCCCGACCAATTTGTTGTACTATTTTCCGGAGCCCCGATGGTCAGCGTGACCCAGTTGCGACGACGAGCCGGTTCGATTCAAGCAAAGCAGGTGCCCTGGTCTGTCATGGGCCGGGACATGCTGTGAATCAGGGAATATGGAGTTCGTATGTCATTGGCGCCTTTGCCCGCCGTGCCCGGTGCGGCGCAAGTGGATGATTCTGCAATGATGCCTGCCCCGCATGGGGAGGAGCATCAATTGCAACTCAGCAAACTGGACGACCATCGTACGCTGCAGGACAAGGCAGCCTATGTTCATGAGGTCGTCCGGCAGCGCTTTCCGTGCATCGATCGCATCGCCATCGCCAAATACGATCAGGTCACCGATACCCTGCGTACCTTCATCGGGAGCATGGAGGCCGACAATCCCCTCAAGCTTCATGAAGCCAAACTCAGCGAGGTTCCCTCCCTGCTCTATCTGGCGAAAAACCGCGAGACGCGCGTCGTCAATGATCTGGGGGTGTTTGCCGACCGGAATACAACCCACTCCAAGCAGATACTCGCCAAGGGCTTTCAGTCCAGCTATACCATTCCGCTGTTCAGCGATGGTCAGTTCATCGGTATGTTGTTTTTCAACTCCTTTCAGCGCGCCGCGTTCGATGATTCGAACCTGACCTACCTCGATATGATCGCGCACCTGATGACCGGGTTGATGGCCGCCGAGTTGACCCAGATTTCGACCTTGCGCGGCGCCCTGAAGACGGCCACCCAGTTCACCCATCATCGCGATCCGGAAACCGGCATGCATCTCGAGCGCATGGCCCGTTACTCGCAGTTGATTGCCTGGCGGCTGGGGGCCACGCATGCCATTGACGACGAGTTCGCTGACCGGATTTTCCAGCATGCGCCATTGCATGATGTCGGCAAGATCGCCATACCCGACCGGATTCTCCTCAAGCCCGGCCCGCTCAGCGTTGAAGAGTTCGCCGAGATGAAAACCCATACGACGCGGGGGCGGGAGATCATCGACGCCATGATGGTCAACTTCAATATCCGGAACCACAAGGATATCGTGATGATCCGCAATATCGTGGCGCATCATCACGAGAGCATCGATGGCAATGGTTACCCGGATGGTCTGGCCGGCAAGGACATTCCGATTGAGGCGCGGATCGTTGCCGTGGCCGATGTGTTCGATGCACTGACCTCGGAGCGCCCGTACAAAAAGGCCTGGAGCAACGCTCAGGCCTTTGCTGAACTGGAGCGCATGAGCCACTTCAAGCTGGACCCTGATTGTGTTGCCGTGCTGTTGGGGGCACTCGATAAAATCCTGGAAATCCAGTCGGGCTTCATGGACTGAAGCGACGGCTGCGGGTTCGGTCGGTGTCGCCATGCTGGCCATTGGCCGTCTTTCCGGCGACATTTCTCCATCTTGATTGCAGTTCTTTTCCCTGGTTGGATGCAGCAATTGGCGTCAGGTATCCGGCGTCTCGTTAAAATATCGGCTTTCCCTCATTTCGATTTGCCATGACGACTGCTGCCCAGATCCCCGCCGACCAACTTGCCAGCCTGGCCAGTGCCGATACCCAGCACCTTGCGGCGCGGATGGCCCAGGATGTCTTTGCCGGTGCGTTTCGCCAGGCGGTGACGGCAGACGGGGCACCGGATGTCGTCGTTCTCGGCGAAGTGGCGGCGCATTGCTTCGACTGGTGCCAGGCTGGCGCCAGCGACGAGGCCCGGGCGCTCCGCCTGGCCTTGCTGATCAGCGGTCTCGATCAATGGGGGCTGGCCTATACGCAGGCCTTCAATCTCGATGCCATTCATTCCCTGACGGCGCTTATCGGTGGTCTGCGTACCCGCCTTGAGGCCCGTGACGATGTGCTCTTTCAGCAGTATTTCGAGCAGATCAACGAGGTCGAGTCCGATGCCATTGATTTCAAGGTCGATGTGCGGCGCGGTATCCACCTCGCGCTGTGGCATGCCATGACCGCCTGCGAAACCAGCGAACAGGTGCAGGGGATTGTCCAGCCGCTGGGCAGCATGATGGTGGCCCTCAACGGGCAGATGCCCGAGCTGGGCTGGCGTCTGGTCGCCGATGCCCTGGCCAATATCCAGATTGCCCTGCTCTCCGATATCGCGCCGAAGTCGCCGCTCGCCCAGGATGGAACGCAGCAGCTATTCGCCTCCTTGCGCCACGCCCTGCCGGCCAAACGCTATCAGGCCATTCTTGCCCATGCCGGGCAGGTTGTGGTGGCCTGGCAGCAGGCTAGTCGGCACAGCGCTGGCTGAGCGCCCCGACCAAGGTAAAATTGCCCGATGAACTGGCCCGCCCTCAAGGAAAAACTCGATCTCTACGAACGGCTGATGCGCCTCGACAAGCCGATCGGCATCATGTTGCTGCTCTGGCCGACGCTGTGGGCGCTGTGGTTGTCGGCGCTGGGGCGGCCCAACTGGATGGTGCTCTGGGTCTTCGTGCTGGGTACTGTACTGATGCGTTCGGCCGGCTGTGTCATCAACGACTACGCCGACCGCGATTTCGACAAGCATGTTGAACGCACCAAGGAGCGCCCGCTGACGGCCGGCAAAGTGACCACGAAGGAAGCCCTGGCGCTCTTTGCCGGGCTTTCGCTGGCAGCATTTGCCCTGGTCCTGATGCTTGGCAAGGCGTTGGTTATCTGGCTGTCGGTGCCGGCGCTTTTTCTCGCTGCCAGCTACCCGTTTACCAAACGTTTCCTGGCCATTCCGCAAGCTTATCTCGGCATCGCTTTCGGTTTTGGCATCCCGATGGCCTACGCGGCGCATCTTGGCGAGGTGCCAGCCGAGGCGTGGTGGCTGCTGCTTGCCAATATTTTCTGGGCGGTGGCCTACGATACCGAGTACGCCATGGTTGACCGTGAGGACGATGTGAAAATCGGCATCAAGACCTCGGCCATCACCTTCGGTCGTTTCGACGTGGCAGCGGTGATGGGTTGTTATGGCGCGACGCTGGCGATCATCGGCTGGATCGGCTGGCAATTGCATCGAGGCCCGGCCTTTTATGCCGGCCTGCTCGTTGCTGGCGCTATCATGGGTGTGCATTACACGTGGATACGCGGTCGTGAGCGGATGGCCTGTTTCAAGGCTTTTCTCCATAACAATACTGTCGGTGCGGCGATCTTCGCCGGCATCGCGCTGGATTTCCTGATTCGATGAAATATCACGACTTGCGCGACTTCGTGTCGCAACTGGAGAAGACCGGCGAACTCAAACGCGTCGGCGTCGAGGTCGATACACATCTCGAGATGACCGAAATCTGCGACCGCGTCCTGCGCGCCGAAGGCCCTGCCATCCTTTTCGAGAAGCCGCGCAGTGGTCAAACCCGCCATACCATGCCGGTTCTGGCCAATCTGTTCGGGACGCCGAAACGGGTGGCGCTCGGCATGGGCGAAGAATCGGTGCAGGCCCTGCGTGAAGTCGGCAAGCTGCTCGCCTATCTCAAGGAGCCGGAACCACCCAAGGGCCTCAAGGATGCCTGGGACAAGCTGCCGATTTTGAAGCAGGTGATGAACATGGCACCGAAGAAGGTGTCGAATGCGCCTTGTCAGGAAATTATCTGGGAGGGCAAGGATGTCGATCTGGCGCGCCTGCCCATCCAGCACTGCTGGCCGGGCGATGTCGCGCCGCTGATCACCTGGGGCCTGGTTGTTACCAAAGGGCCGCACAAGAACCGGCAGAACCTCGGCATCTACCGCCAGCAGGTGCTCGGGCCGAACAAGGTGATCATGCGCTGGCTGGCGCATCGCGGCGGGGCGCTCGATTTTCGCGAGCATCAACTGGCCCATCCCGGCCAGCCCTTCCCGGTGGCGGTGGTACTTGGCTGCGATCCGGCGACCATCCTCGGGGCCGTGACCCCGGTGCCGGACAGCCTTTCCGAATACCAGTTTGCCGGCCTGTTGCGTGGGGCCAAGACGGAGCTGACACAATGCATCGGCTCCGCTTTGCAAGTGCCCGCTTCGGCCGAAATCGTTCTGGAAGGGGTCATCCACCCCGGTGAGATGGCGCTCGAAGGGCCGTATGGCGACCACACCGGCTATTACAACGAGCAGGCCGAATTCCCGGTGTTCACCATCGAGCGCATCACCATGCGCCGCGACCCGATCTATCACAGCACCTACACCGGCAAGCCGCCCGATGAGCCGGCTGTGCTTGGCGTCGCTCTCAATGAAGTGTTCGTGCCGCTGCTCCAGAAGCAATATCCGGAAATCGTTGATTTCTACCTGCCGCCGGAAGGCTGTTCGTACCGCATGGCGATTGTCAGCATCAAGAAGGCTTATCCCGGCCACGCCAAGCGCATCATGTTCGGTATCTGGAGTTTCCTCCGCCAGTTCATGTATACCAAGACCATCATTGTCGTCGACGACGACATCGACATCCGCGACTGGAAGGAAGTGGTGTGGGCGATGACGACCCGTATGGATGCGACGCGCGATACGACGCTGGTCGATAACACACCGATCGACTACCTTGATTTCGCCTCGCCGGTGGCCGGTCTGGGCTCCAAGATGGGGCTCGACGCGACCAACAAGTGGCCGGGCGAAACCAGCCGCGAGTGGGGGCGGCCGATTGTCATGGATGATGGCGTGAAAAAGCGCATCGACACGATGTGGCAGGCGCTCGGGCTGTGAGCCTGAGGGTTGTTCCGCTGGATCTGTCCGACCTGGCGCAGGCTGAAATCTGGCTTGGCCTTCTGGATCACTACGCCAATGACCCCATGGGTGGCGGCGAGGGCCTGTCGGATTACGCCAAGCTGCATCTGATCGGCGTCATGCGCGAGGTGCCGGGCTTTCATGGGGCGCTGGCCTGGCGCGATGGTGAGGCGGTGGGTCTGATCGACTGCTTCGCCGGGTTTTCAACGTTTGCGGCCAAACCCTTGCTCAATGTTCACGACATCGTCGTCCATAACACTGTGCGCGGTCAGGGCATCGGTCAGGCCTTGCTGGCCTGGGCAGAGGAGCGGGCCCGTGAGCTGGGCTGCTGCAAGCTGACGCTGGAAGTCCTGTCCAACAACACGCGGGCGATGGCGTCTTACCATCAGGCCGGATTTTTACCCTATGTCCTTGATCCGGCAGCCGGTAATGCGCTGCTCATGCAGAAATATCTTCCCGAGGAATAAGCCATGCCGGAACCCCTTCCCGTCGCCGATCTGCAGGGCGTCCGTCCCTCGCTGGTCCAACTTACCCATTTTATCTACGGCCTGCACGCAATTGCCGTGTTGGTCGGCCTAACCTCGGCGGCCACGGTGGCTGGTGGCTTCGTTTTTGGCTTGCCTTCGCTGTGTGCCGTCTTCCTTAATTATCTCAAGCGCAGCGACGTCAATGGCACCTGGCTGGAAAGCCATTTCCGCTGGCAGATCCGCACTTTCTGGTTCACCTTTGCCGGTCTGCTGATCTATGGCCTGCTGATCATCACCATCATTGGCATCCCGCTGGCCTGGATACTGATTGCTATCCTCGGGCTGTGGGTTTCTTATCGCGTCATTCGTGGCTGGCTGGCGCTGTTTGGCGTCCGGCCGATCGGCTAGAAATACTGGCGCAGCATCGCCAGTGAGCGGGAATAGCTGTGCCTGATCTGCGCCTCGTCGTAGCGGTAGGCGCTACCTATCGGGCAGGCTGAGCGGGCGAGACAGCCGTAGGCGCAGACCGAATCTGGCTGAAGGCGATAGCTGGCACAGCGCGACAGGGAAAAAGAGCCATCGGCTAGCGCCCCGGCCGGGCAGGCGGTGATGCAGGGCTTTTCCTGGCAGGTCTGGCAGGGATTGAGGCGCTCAGCGGGCGGCGATGGCAAAAAATCTGTATCGGCCAAGACGACGGCGCGGTAGGCAAACCAGCTTCCCCATGTGGCATCAATGCCGATCATGAACGGCGAGGGGTGGTGCCAGCCGGCCAGCTTCCCAAGTTGTTGTAGACCGACGGCGGCTTCGCCGGGATAAAGCAGGGTGTAGCGCCGGCCGGGCAAAAACTCGGTAAACCAGCGTGCTACCGTCCGCATAGAATAGTCATCAATCGGGTGTTCGCCCTCGATGCCGCTGGCCTTGACGCATTCCCACAGGAGCCGACCAGCATGGCCGATAAGGATCAGTTGCCGGTAGCCATCAATGTCACCCAGGGTGGCTACGACCTCGGCCGGAAGCTCGCTGAGCGTGAAGACGTGTTGCCGGTTGAGCCCCGCCTGATTCAGGTAATTGGCCGGGAAAGGCGAGTGCTCACTCATTTTCCAGTGCCGGTACTTTCTCGCCAAGCCGGCGCTGGGCGACCCAGACGAGGAGGGCGTCGATAGCTGCGCTGCCGGCCTGGGCGCGCGGGTGATTGATCAGGAACGTCACGGCATAGCGTCGGCCCTGGGCGTCGAGGGCGTAGCCGGCAGCCGTCTTGACGCCATCCAGCGTGCCGGTCTTGATATGGGCGCGGCCGCTGGCTTCCGTGCTGACCAGGCGTTTTTTCATTGTGCCGTCGATGCCGACGATCGGCAGGCTGGATACGAATTCCGGCATGACCGGGCTTTTCCAGGCGTCGAGCAGCAGTCGGTTGAGGCTGCCGGCGCTGATCCGCTCGCTGCGTGACAGGCCGGAGCCGTTGTCTACCACCAGTTCGGAGAAATGCAGCTGGCGACTGGCCAGCCAGTCGGTCATGCGCTGTCGGGCACGTTCGGTGGTGGCGGGCGGGGATTCTGCCGAGGGTGCCTCTGGCTGGGTGGCGCTGCCTAAAGTAAGAAACACCTGGCGAGCCATGACGTTATTGCTGAACTTGTTGATGTCGCGCACGGCATCGGCCAGTGGCGCTGACTCATGCCGGGCGAGCAGGCTGGCACCCAGCGGCACGCTACCGCCCCGCACTTGTCCGTTGAGCGTGCCACCGAGCTCCTTCCACAGGGCGCGGAGCAGTCCGTCTACCTGAGCCTCGGGCGGCAGTGGCGACAGGTTGAGTGTTCTTTCGCCGCATAGCGCCGCGTAGCTGCCGGTAAATTCGAGTCGGTGGCCGGTGCTTTCCGGGATCAGGCGGAGGCTGATCAGGTCCTTCCAGTTGCTACTGCACTCGCCGCTGCTGGCGCGCAGTTGATTGTCGACGCGGAGGCCTTCGCTCGGTGTTTCCATGAGCAGGCGTGGCTTGCCGTTGTCAGGCAGCAGCGTGAAACGCAGGGCACGAAAATTAAGGAGCAGGCCATCCGGGCCGACGTTATAGGGGCGCATCGGCTTGTCGTCGAATGCGCCCGGGTCGATGGCCGGGACATTGAAGATGCTGCGGTCGAGGACGATGTCGCCACTGATCTGCCGAATGCCGCGCACCTGGACTTGCCGGAGCAGGGCCCATAGATGTTCGATGGCGAAACGCGGGTCGCCGCTGCCGCGCAGATACAGATTCCCGCTCAGGACGCCATTTGCCGGTGCTGCCTCGGTCCAGACGCTGGTCTTCCAGGTATAGGCCGGGCCGAGCAGGTCGAGCGCCGCATAGGTGGTGAGCAGTTTCATCACCGAGGCCGGGTTCATCGCTTGCCCGGCATTGTGGGCGACGAGCGGGGTGCTGGCATCGACCGGCTGGACGATGACGGCGACGCTGGTCGCGGGAATCTGGGCTGCCTTCAACGCCTTCAGGACATCAGGCGGGAGCCCTTCGGCCTGTGCGGACAAGGACAGGGCAAGACTGACGAGGGCGGCAAGCCAACGGGTGATCATCAGGGATTCTTGAGCAAAACGGTCATGCCGGCATTTTAGCTGGCGTCGGCGGTGGTGCACCGTTTGGTGTAAATGAGGCTGTTTTTCAATCACTTGCGTGGCGTTGGTTGTGGCTATTTACGCCTGATTGACGCGAGGCTCTTGAAATACCGTCGTCCCGCCCCTATTATTAGCACTCACCGGAGACGAGTGCTAATAATCCGCCCGCTCCGTTCCCGAAGCCGCGCCAGGCGCGGCCGGCCAATTTTGTTTGTTGTAACTCATTTTCAGGAGTCTGATTTATGAATATCCGTCCTTTGCACGACCGTGTGATCGTCAAGCGCATTGAAGCCGAGCGCACCACCGCTTCCGGCATCGTCATTCCCGATTCCGCTGGCGAAAAGCCGGATCAGGGCGAAGTTCTGGCCGTCGGCCCGGGCAAGCGTGACGACAACGGCAAGCAGATCGCCCTCGACGTCAAGGTCGGCGACCGTGTGCTGTTCGGCAAGTACGCCGGTCAAGGCGTCAAGGTCGATGGTCAGGAAGTCCTGGTCATGCGTGAAGAAGACATCATGGGCGTCCTGCAGAAGTAATTTCTGCCCCGACGAACGCAACAGATCAATATTCAGGAGCTATATAAATGGCAGCTAAAGAAGTCAAATTCGGTGATTCCGCCCGCGCCCGCATGGTCGAAGGCATCAACATCCTGGCCGACGCGGTCAAGGTTACCCTCGGCCCCAAGGGTCGCAATGTCGTGCTCGAGCGCTCCTACGGCGGCCCGACGGTGACCAAGGACGGCGTTTCCGTCGCCAAGGAAATCGAACTCAAGGACAAGTTCGCCAACATGGGCGCCCAGATGGTCAAGGAAGTCGCTTCCAAGACCTCCGACATCGCCGGTGATGGCACCACCACCGCCACCGTGCTGGCCCAGGCCATCGTCCGCGAAGGCATGAAGTACGTTGCCGCCGGCATGAACCCGATGGACCTCAAGCGCGGTATCGACAAGGCTGTGATCGCCACCATCGCCGAACTGCAGGCTTTCTCCAAGCCCTGCACGACGACCAAGGAAATCGCCCAGGTCGGTTCGATCTCCGCCAACTCCGATTCCGACATTGGCGAAATCATCGCCCGTGCCATGGAAAAGGTCGGCAAGGAAGGCGTCATCACCGTTGAAGATGGCAAGTCCCTGGCCAACGAACTCGACGTCGTCGAAGGCATGCAGTTCGACCGTGGCTATCTGTCGCCCTACTTCATCAACAACAGCGACAAGCAGCAAGCCCTGATGGAAAACCCGTTTGTCCTGCTCTACGACAAGAAGATTTCCAACATCCGCGACCTGCTGCCGATTCTGGAACAAGTCGCCAAGGCCGGCCGTCCGCTCCTCATCATCGCTGAAGATGTCGATGGTGAAGCCCTCGCCACCCTCGTCGTGAACAACATCCGTGGCATCCTCAAGACCGTCGCCGTCAAGGCCCCGGGCTTTGGTGATCGTCGCAAGGCCATGCTCGAAGACATCGCCATCCTGACCGGCGGTACCGTGATCGCCGAAGAAACCGGCCTGTCGCTGGAAAAGGCTGTCCTCAAGGACCTCGGCCAGGCCAAGCGCATCGAAGTCGCCAAGGAAAACACCATCATCATCGATGGTGCCGGCGAAGCCGCTTCGATCGAAGCCCGCGTCAAGCAGATCCGCATCCAGATCGAGGAAGCAACCTCCGATTACGACAAGGAAAAGCTGCAGGAACGTGTTGCCAAGCTGGCTGGCGGCGTTGCCGTCATCAAGGTTGGTGCCGCCACCGAAGTCGAAATGAAGGAAAAGAAGGCACGCGTTGAAGATGCCCTGCACGCCACCCGCGCTGCTGTCGAGGAAGGTATCGTCGCCGGCGGCGGCGTTGCCCTGATCCGCGCCCGCGCTGCCGTTGGCAAGCTCAAGGGTGACAACCACGATCAGGATGCCGGTATCAAGATCGTCCTGCGCGCCATGGAGCAGCCGCTGCGCGAAATCGTCTCGAACGCCGGCGACGAGCCGTCGGTCGTGGTCGACAAGGTGCAGCGTGGCAAGGGTAACTACGGTTACAACGCCTCCACCGGCGAGTACGGCGACATGGTCGAAATGGGCGTTCTCGACCCGACCAAGGTGACCCGCACCGCACTGCAGAACGCCGCCTCCGTGGCCGGCCTGATGCTGACCACCGAATGCATGGTGGCCGAACTGGCTGAAGACAAGCCGGCCGGCGGCATGCCCGACATGGGTGGTATGGGCGGCATGGGTGGCATGGGCGGCATGGGGATGTAATCTCCCGGTCGGCCATTGCGCCTTCAAAAGCCCCGCCTGGTTCGGGGCTTTTTGCATTTTGGCCCCGCTTTTACTGGTCGAGCAAATTTGCTTTGATGTGCGTTATGACTTTTGTAACTGTCTGTAAGTTAGCTGTAAGACGCTGCGCCTAAATTACGCTTCGCAGCAATGCCTCTATAAACAAAATCTGAGGAGCAAATCAATGCAAGACACACTGGATCGGGTTACAGCTAATCCGAAATTCCTGGAGTTTGTTGCCATGCGCAGCACCTACTCCATCATTATGGCCATCGTAAGCGCCGCTGCTTACTACGGCTTCATTCTCTTGGTTGCATACAACAAAGAGTTCCTGGCCCAGAAGATCGGCGAAGGCTACACCATGAGCATCGGCGTGCCGATCGGCGTGGGCGTTATCGCCTTCACCATCCTGCTGACCTGGGTCTACGTTCGTCGCGCCAACACCGAATTTGACGCGATCAACGAAGCCATCATCAAGGAGGCACAGAAGTAAGATGACCAAATTCTCCAAGATCCTTCTCGGCCTTCTGGCCATGGCTGTCGCCGGTGGTGCCATCGCGGCTGGTGCTGACCTCGGTCAGACCGCCAAGCAGGCTACCAACTGGACGGCCATCGCCATGTTCGCCATCTTCGTCGGCGGCACGCTCTACATCACCAAGTGGGCAGCTTCCAAGACCAAGTCGGCGGCTGACTTCTACACCGGCGGTGGCGGTATCACCGGCTTCCAGAACGGCCTTGCCATCGCTGGCGACTACATGTCTGCGGCCTCGTTCCTGGGTATTTCCGGTCTCGTTTTTGCCAACGGCTTTGACGGCCTGATCTTCTCGATCGGCTGGCTGGTCGGCTGGCCGGTCATCACCTTCCTGATGGCTGAGCGTCTGCGCAACCTCGGCAAGTTCACGTTCGCTGACGTGGCTTCCTACCGTTTCGCCCAGACCCCGGTCCGTATCTTCGCAGCTTCGGCTTCCCTGGTTATCGTCGCTTTCTACATGATTGCGCAGATGGTCGGTGCTGGTCAGCTGATCAAGGTGCTCTTCGGCATGGAATACATGTACGCAGAAATCCTCGTCGGCGTCGTGATGCTGATGTACGTGCTCTTCGGCGGTATGACCGCAACGACCTGGGTGCAGATCATCAAGGCCGTCATGCTCCTGTCCGGTGCGACCTTCATGGCCGTGTCCGTGCTGCTGCAGTTCGGTTTCTCGCCGGAAGCCCTGTTCACCAAGGCTGTTGAAATGCACACCAAGAAGGATGCCATCATGGGTCCGGGCGCGCTGATCAAGGATCCGATCTCTGCCATCTCCGTCGGTATGGCACTGATGTTCGGTACCGCTGGCCTGCCGCACATCCTGATGCGCTTCTTCACCGTGCCGAACGCCAAGGAAGCACGCAAGTCGGTTGCCTGGGCTACCACCTGGATCGGTTACTTCTACATCCTGACCTTCATCATCGGTTTCGGCGCTATCACCAACCTGATCGCCAACCCGGGTGACTTCTACATCGGCGGCGAAATCGCCAAGGGTCTGAAGGGCGGCGGCAACATGGCTGCTGTGCATCTGGCCAAGGCAGTTGGTGGTGACCTGTTCCTCGGCTTCATCTCCGCTGTTGCCTTCGCAACGATTCTGGCTGTGGTTGCTGGTCTGACCCTGTCCGGCGCTTCTGCCGTGTCGCATGACCTGTACGCTTCGGTGTTCAACAAGGGCTGCTCGTCCGAGCAGGAACTGCGCGTCTCCAAGATCGCCACGATCTTCCTGGGCATTCTGGCCATGGTTCTCGGTATTGCCTTCGAGAAGGAAAACGTTGCCTACATGGTGATGCTGGCCTTCACCATCGCCTGTTCCTCGAACTTCCCGGTGCTCTTCATGTCCGTGCTGTGGAAGAACTGCACGACGCGTGGCGCTGTGGTCGGTGGCTTCGTCGGTCTGGTTATGGCTGCTGTCCTGACCGTCGGCTCTGCCTCGGTCTGGGAAGCTGTTATGGGCAACCCGAAGGGCTCCGCTTGGTTCCCGTACAACTCTGCTGCCATCTTCTCGATGTCTGCCGCGTTCTTCACGATCTGGCTGGTGTCCATTCTGGACAACTCGGCTCAGGCCCAGAAGGAACGTGCCCTGTACCCGTCGCAGCAACTGCGTTCGGAAACCGGTCTGGGTGCTTCTGGCGCCAGCGGTCACTAAGATCAGACGAGCAGTCGTCAGTAAAAAGCCCGGGTTCGCCCGGGCTTTTTTTCGTCCTGAGTTTGCTCAGGCGGCACTTTGTCACTCTGTGCTCGTGCCGGGATTCTGAAAGCGTGGACGAGCTTGTGCGCTGCGGAATTCGCAGGGTAGATTATTTGATAGACTACGGGGCTTGGGCGAGGGGGAAAAAACGGTAGGGGGCCGTCCAGTGCAGGTCGGACAACCCCCTGAGTAGCGGTAGTACCGCATACTCCAAAGACCATAAAAGGAGAACAGCCCGCGCAGAATAGTGCGACAGGCTTACAGAAATCTTACGCCGGCAGAGGGGCAGGAAAAGATGCGCATTCTTATTGCAGAAGACGACACCATTATTGCCGATGGGCTTGCCCGGTCGCTGCGGCAGGGCGGCTACGCCGTGGACTGGGCCGCCAACGGACTCGACGCCGACAACGCCCTGTTGACGGTGTCCTACGATCTTCTCATTCTCGACCTTGGCTTGCCGAAGCTCTCCGGCCTTGAGGTGCTCAAACGCATTCGGGCCCGTAATTCACAGTTGCCGGTACTTATCCTGACGGCGCTCGACGGTACCGGGGACCGGGTCAAAGGTCTTGATCTCGGTGCCGATGACTATATGGTCAAGCCCTTCGAGCTGCCCGAACTCGAGGCCCGGGTTCGCGCCCTGACCCGCCGTTCGGCCGGGACTTCGCCCACCATCCAGTGTGGCGCGCTGACCTACGATCAGGTTGGCCGGGTGGCGCTGGTCAATGGCGAAACGCTCGAACTGTCAGCCCGCGAGGTTGGTCTGCTCGAAGTCCTGCTCAGTCGCATGGGCCGCCTGGTCAGCAAGGATCAACTAGTCGATCATCTCTGTGGCTGGGGTGAAGAGGTCAGTCACAATGCCATCGAGGTCTATGTACATCGCTTGCGCAAGAAGATTGAAACGGGCGGCGTGAAGATCGCTACCGTTCGCGGACTGGGTTACTGCCTTGAGCGACCACAGGGCGAGTAGCCCACCACCGCAGGTGTCCGAAACCGAGCGCTCGCTGTTTGGCGAGATTCTCGACTGGATGCTCGCGCCTCTGCTCTTCGTCTGGCCGCTCAGCATAGCCTTCACCCATTACTTCGCCAACAACGTCGCCAACTATCCCTACGACCAGGCGCTCCGTGAGCATGTCACGGCCATCGCCCGCCAGGTCAAGCTGGTCGATGGCAAACCCTTGCTGTCCTTGCCCGCTTCGGCCCGGGCCATGTTGCGGGCCGATGAAACCGATAGTGTTTATTTCCATGTGGTCTCGGGCAGCGGCAAACTTCTCGCCGGCGACAAGGATCTCCCCGTTTCGGCATCGTCTCCCGACGACTCGATCGTGCCCGGTGAAGTCTATATGCGCGATGCCGATTTCAAGGGACAGGATCTACGCCTCGCCTATACCTACCTGGCCGAGCCGCAAATGGCCAAGTCGCAGTGGATCATCATCGAAGTCGGCGAAACCACCGAAAAGCGCAGTCAGCTTGCCAACAAGATTGTTGCCAGCGTGATCCTGCCGCAGTTCATCATCATTCCCCTCGCCGTCATGCTCGTCTGGTTCGGCCTGTCGCGCGGCCTGCGCCCACTGACCCGCCTGCGCCAGACCATCGAGGCCCGTGAGCCGGATGACCTGTCGCCGATTGGCACGCGACGCGTGCCCGAAGAGCTTGAGCCACTGGTCGAAGCCTTCAATGCCATGCTCGAGCGCATGAAGCGCAGTGTCTCCGCCCAGCAACGATTCGTTGCTGATGCAGCCCACCAGATGCGTACCCCCCTCACCGGGCTCAAGACGCAGGCCCAATTTGCCATCCGGGAAACCGATCCGGCGGCCTTGCGCCATGCCTTGCACCAGATTGCCACCGGGGTGGATCGGGCCGGGCGGCTGATCAACCAGCTGCTGACGCTGGCCCGGACGGAGGGGGGGGAGGCGGCGCAGCAAAAACACGAGCCGCTCGACCTCGTCGTACTTATTCGCGATGTGGTCACCGACTGGGTGCCGGTGGCTATTGAAAAAGACATCGACCTCGGCTTCGAGTCCGACCACTCGGCGATGATTGTCGGCAATGCCTTCCTGTTAAGGGAGCTGGCCAAAAACCTCCTCGACAATGCCCTGCGCTATACCCCCAGTGGCGGGCACGTTACCTGTCGGGTGGTCATGAGATCGGGCGCCGTGCTGCTCGAAGTCGAGGATGACGGCGTTGGTATCAGCGAGGAACAAGCCGAACTGGTCTTCGAACGTTTTTATCGGGTCGATGATGCGTCGACCGAAGGCAGTGGGTTGGGGCTCGCCATCGTTCAGGAAATCGCCATGCAGCACGATACCCGCGCTAGCCTGCGGCCCAATCCTCACACACGCGGTGCGTTGGCCCAGGTGAGCTTTGTCGCCTGGTATCCGCCGGTCCCACCCCCACCGCCCCCGGATGATTTTTCAGAACTTTACCGCCAGTCGCCCCCAATCGGCACCTGAGTCCGCAAAAACGGCTCTGGAAGGTTGCAGAGGTCGGGTGACATCGCTATAATGCGCCCTCGTTTGGCCAATTAGCTCAGTTGGTAGAGCAGCGGATTGAAAATCCGCGTGTCCGTGGTTCGATTCCGCGATTGGCCACCAGGTTTCATGCAAAACGCCAGCCCTAACCCGGTTGGCGTTTTGCATTGGGGAAACGTATTTTTGCCGGGTATCTGCGTATATCATCGGAGCAGACTTTTTCATTTTGTTTCCCGCCATGTTGGCGACGAGAGGAGGCCTCTTGGCCAAACCAAACTACCAGTTCGAAAAGCGCCAAAGAGATCTCGCCAAGAAGGCCAAACAGGAAGAAAAGCGACGCCAGAAACTGGCTGGCAAGGCCGAGGACGGCGCCGGTCAGGATGATGTGATTGATCCGTCGTCTGTCGCCCTGCCTTCCGGTATCGAAACGCCTGCCATCTGAGGTCTGTTTTGAACGCTGCAGCAAACGTCCGCATCGAGGCGCTGGCACCGGAGCTTGCAGATCGGGCTTTGGCGATGGCAGATACCCTTGGTCTGCCGCTTGCCGGCGATGCCGAGTTTGCCTTGCAGCTGGGCGCGGGCGGCTGGCAATTGCAGGAACTGGGGCAGGATGCCGCGGGTCCGGTGCGGGTCGATTTTCTCGAGGGGGCGGTCGCCCATCGTCGTCTGCACGGCGGCGGCAGCGGCCAGATGATTGCCAAGGCGGTCGGCATTCAACCCGGTGTCCGGCCCGTCATTGTCGACGCCACCGCCGGTCTGGGCCGCGATGCCTTCCTGCTGGCCCAGTTGGGGTGCCCGGTTACCCTGATCGAGCGCCATCCGTTGATCGCCGCCTTGCTCGCCGACGGTCTGGGCCGCGCCCTTGGTGACCCGGACGTCGGGGTGATCATTGAACGCATGCAGCTGCGCCAGGGTAACGCGGTTCAACTGTTCAGGGCATGGGCTGAAGAGCCGCCGCAGGTCATCTATCTTGATCCGATGTTCCCGCACCGCGACAAGAGCTCGCTGGTCAAAAAGGAAATGCGAATGTTTCGTCCGCTGGTCGGGGCTGACGACGATGCGCCGCAACTGCTGCAGGCAGCCCTGGAATTGGCGACGCATCGCGTCGTCGTCAAGCGGCCGCGCAAGGCCCCCAATATTGAAGGCCAGTCACCGGGCTACGTCCTGGAAGGGAAGTCGAGCCGTTACGACATTTATCCCAAGAAGGCCTTGAAGGGCAAATAGTCGCATCCATTGCGACAAGTAAAAACGGCAACCATCGCGGGTTGCCGTTTATTTTACTTTTTGAAAGGCTGGGCCAGTATCGGCGAAAGCTACGCAGCCCGAAATTCTGGGCGCATTGCCAGCAAACGATGTGCCCGCTATGCGATGATGAAATCCATTGTTGCCATCAGGCGGTAACAATCGATGGGCATACTGCCGGCTTTTCGGGAGGGGGCGATCATGGAACTGCTGCTCTGGCGTCATGCTGAAGCGGAAGACGGCGACGACGATATGAAGCGGCGTCTGACGGCGCGTGGCGAAAAGCAGGCGCGCACCATGGCGGCCTGGATTCTGGCGCATCAGCCCAAGGAGCTGCGCATCATTGCCAGCCCATCGGTGCGAACCCAGCAGACGGTGGAAGCCCTCAAGCTGCCCTTCGAGACAGTTCGCAAGATTGGCCCGGAGGCCTGTGTTTCGGAACTGATCGCCGCCTCGGGTTGGCCCAATGCCCAGGGAGCCGTCCTGATTGTCGGACACCAGCCCTCGCTAGGTCGCATGGCATCGCTGTTGCTGGCCGGCCATGAGTCTGACTGGAGCATCAAGAAAGGTGCCTTGTGGTGGCTGAGCAACCGTGTTCGCCGAGGAGAGACGCAGACCGTTCTGCGCTCAGTCATTCCGGTCGAAATGCTGGACTAGACAAGGCGACAGCTTTGCCGTGAAATAGCCTCTTTGCATCGACGGATGGAGAGAGATATGGTCACCCCTAAAAAAACAACGACAGCGCGACCCAAGATGGCGGCAGAAACGGCCAAGCCGGTACCGCGTGCGGCTCGGCGGCGCCAGGTGGCGAGCGGCGATGTGGCGCCGGACCTCAGCGACAAGGGCATTGAAGGCTTTACCGTACGAGCCGCAGTCGATGGTGCCCAGGAATCAAAAATGGGCGCCATGCGCGATGTCATCGCCGGGATGCCGCCGGAAGAGTCGGTCGCCTTGCTCAGGGGCTTGCTCAAGCAACAGGGAGGGGTTGTCGAGGAGTTGCCGGCCAGTCCTGATGAAGAACTGGCCAAGGATTGGCGCGATGGCGGTTATCCCTACAAGAACCTCATGCAGCGCAAGAACTACGAGCGGCAGAAATACCGCCTGCAGGTCGAGTTGCTCAAGTTGCAGGCCTGGGTCAAGGAAACCGGGCAGAAGGTTGTCATCCTCTTTGAAGGTCGCGATGCGGCGGGTAAGGGCGGCACCATCAAACGTTTCATGGAACATCTCAATCCTCGCGGCGCACGCGTCGTGGCCCTGGAAAAGCCGAGCGAGATCGAACGTGGTCAGTGGTATTTCCAGCGCTACGTCCAGCACCTGCCAACCAATGGCGAGATCGTGCTGTTCGACCGCTCCTGGTACAACCGTGCCGGCGTCGAGCGGGTGATGGGTTTCTGCTCCGATCAGGAGTATTCGGAATTCGTGCGTCAGGCCCCCGAGTTCGAGCGCATGCTCGCCCGTAACGGCACCCACCTCATCAAGTTCTGGTTTTCGGTCAGCCGCGAGGAGCAGCGCCGCCGTTTCGGCGAGCGCAAGGTGCATCCGCTCAAGCAGTGGAAATTGTCACCAATCGACATGGCCTCGCTCGACAAGTGGGCCGACTACACCAAAGCCAAGGAGGCGATGTTCTTCCATACCGATACCGCCGATGCGCCGTGGACGGTGATCAAGTCGAACTGCAAGAAGCGGGCGCGGCTCAATGCCATGCGCTACGTCCTGCACAAGCTGCCCTACAACAACAAGGATACCGGTCGGATCGGCAATCTTGACCCGCTCATCGTCGGTCGCGCCAACGTGGTGTACGAACGTGGTGAGCAGCAGGGTGTGCCGATCCTCTGATCAGCTGATGACGTAGGAGGCGCTTCCGGTGGCGATGAGCAGGCCGGTTTCATTCTCCAGCGTCATCTGCACCGAGGCGATACGGCCGCCGAGACGGGTAATCCGTCCGGTGGCCGTAAATTTTTTGCCAATGCCCTGACGCAGGAAGTCGGTGCGCAGGTCGATGGTGCCGATACGGCCGAAGCGATGGGCGACCTGCTCGGTGGTTTCATCATTGAATTTTTCGGCAATGGCGACGGTTGCCGCGAGCCCCCCGACGGTATCGAGCACTGTGGCGATGACGCCGCCGTGCAATCGGCCGTGCAGGAAATGCCCGATCAGTTCCTTGCGCATCATGAAGCTGATTTGTGGTGCGGTCGGGTCCAGTGATTCGACCTTGAAGCCTAGCAGTTCGTTGAAGCAGAGCTTGTGCTCGAACACGTCGCGCAGCGATGCTTCGAGACGGATTTGCTCTTCGGGTGAGCGGCGGGGGAGTTGCGGATGGGCGGTCATGGTCCAGACTGGGAAATAAGAAGGGCGACAAATGTGCCGGCGCCCGAAGCTGCCGCCAGTTTACCGTGGCATGTGCCTGTTCCGCTTTTTTTACGGCGGGACCTAACATTCATCAGAGGTCATGGCGTTGCGCCAACGCGCTGGGGTTTCTCCATGGGCGGCGGTTAGTGGCGATGCTCTGGATGGGTGTATTGACCATGAGCGTGGCTCGGATTGCCGAGCGGAAACGAAAGGTTCATGTCCTTGTAATGTCAGGTGACTAGTCTGGAAGGGCCTGTTGCCTAGCTGGCCGTGAGTCAGGACAAAGGTCGCCCGTGTGAACGAATAACCCCAGTCAATCAGGAGTTTATCCATGAAGTTGAAAACATTAGTCGTGCTGCTCAATGCCGCTCTGATCGCCGTGGCAGCACCTGTGATGGCCGAGCAGGGACCGAGCACAGCCGTTGCTCCGTACGTGCATTCGCTGGTTCCAAATGTCACCATCACTTCCCTTCTGGCCGTTGGTGAAAGAGTCGGAAATTACCGCATGGTCGGGTTGCCCGATGGCCTCGGTGCCTACGACAACGAGGACGGCACTTTCACCGTTCTGATGAACCATGAAATCGCCGATCCGGCGGGTGTCGTTCGTGCGCATGGCGGCAAGGGTGCGTTTGTTTCAGAGTGGGTCATCAACAAGAAGACGCTCGAGGTTGTGTCTGGTGGCGATCTTATCCAGCGGGTGTACCGGCAGGCTACGGATGGTAGCTGGGGGGCGGTGCAGGCGACAGGCGTGGCCGGTCAGGGCAGTTCGTTTTCGCGCTTCTGCTCGGCCGATCTGGCGGCAAAAAGTGCATTTTTCAATAAGGCAACGCGCAAGGGCACCAAGCAACGCATCTTCCTCAACGGCGAAGAATCTGCGCCGACTTACCAGCGTGGCCTGGCTCACGTTGCAACCGGTCCGGACAAGGGCAGCAGCTACGTGCTGCCGTGGACCGAAACAGCTCACGGGGCTTGGGAAAACCTCTTGGCCAACCCGCATTCGGGTGACCGGACAGTGGTAATTGGTACGGCTGATGGCGGTACCAATGGTGTTTACGTTTATGCGGGCGACAAGAAAAATACCGGTAATGATGTCGAGAAAGCTGGCTTGGTGGGAGGCGTCGTCTATCGCGTGGCAGTCGCCGGCAACCTGCCCGAGACGCGTGCGGCCGATGCCGGCCTTGGCCTGACGGTGAACAAACGTGGCAACTATGAAGGAACCTTCTCGCTGGTTGCCGGGGCTGATATTGCCAATGGTGCCAGCACCAAGTTCCTCCGTCCGGAAGATGGCGCCTGGGACAACGAGAACCACAACCGATTCTATTTTGTGACGACCGATCAGATGGACGCAGCCAAGGACGGAAACGGCAATGTTGACATAGCACTGGGTCAGATTGGCCGTTCACGCCTTTGGGCGCTGACTTTCGACGATTCTGCCAAGCCGGAACTGGGCGGAAAAATCGAGATGTTGCTTGATGGCACATCGGCCAAGGGCGATTACCAGATGTTTGACAATATCTCGGTCAATGACGACGGCACGCTCACCTTGCTGGAAGATGTCGGCAATAACCAGCACAACGGCAAGGTCTGGATCTTCAGCCCGAAAAATGGAAGCCTGACCAAAATTGCCGGCTTTGATCCGGTCCTTTTCGGTGACATCAATCGCCCTGGTGCTTATACCAAGGACGAAGAAGCTTCCGGCGTCGTCGATGTGACGGAGATTCTCGGCCACGAAAATGATGACAAGATCTATAGCCTCTTCGTTGCCCAAAATCACACCAAGTACAACGGCAGCGTCGCCGGGTTTTCGGCTGACGCCGAGTTGGTCGAAGGCGGTCAGCTATTACTGATGGCCAGGCCGGCGTACGAGCACAATGAGGGTGAAGGTCGCGAACGTGAGCATGTCCGTCGCTAAAACAGCGCGGATCAGCAAAAGCCAACGCTAAGGACTCTGCCGGCGATTATTCCGGTCTGAGCGGACGGTAAAAAAAGGGCGACGGTTGAACCGTCGCCCTTTTTGTCTTGCCGCGATTGAACGCCTTATTTCTTGCGCGGTGCCGGTACGTCGGTACAGGTGCCGTGGGCGACTTCCGCCGCCATGCCGACCGTTTCGCCGAGCGTCGGGTGGGGGTGGATGGTCTTGCCGATATCGACCGAGTCACAGCCCATTTCAATGGCCAGACAGACTTCGCCGATCATGTCGCCAGCGTTGGGGCCGACAATCGCCCCGCCGATGACGCGATGCGTTTCGGCATCGAATATCAGCTTGGTGAAGCCGTAATCGGCGCCGTTGGCGATGGCCCGACCGGAGGCCGCCCAGGGGAACTTGGCGGCTTCGATCTTGCGCCCTTCCTTCTTGGCCTGGTCTTCGGTGACGCCGACCCAGGCCACTTCGGGATGGGTGTAGGCGACACTCGGGATGACCGAGGCATCAAAGGCTGATTTCTGACCGGCTGCCGCTTCGGCGGCGACGTGCGACTCATGCACTGCCTTGTGGGCGAGCATCGGCTGGCCGACCAGATCGCCGATGGCGAAGATGTGCGGCACGTTGGTCCGCATCTGGGCATCGACGTTGATAAAGCCACGGTCGGTGACCGCAACGCCAGCCTTGTCGGCCCCGATCTTGTTGCCGTTCGGCGTACGGCCGGCAGCTTGCAGTATCATGTCGTACTTGACTGGCTCGGACGAGACGCCTTCGCCTTCAAAGGTGACGTAAAGGCCGTCCTCCTTGGCATCGACGGCGACCGTCTTGGTCTTCAGCATGATCTTGTCGAAACGCTTGGCGTTCTGCTTTTCCCAGACCTTGACTGCGTCGCGGTCGGGGCCTTGCATCAGGCCGTCCATCATTTCGACGACATCGACCTTGGCGCCCAGGGTCGAATAGACCGTGGCCATTTCCAGGCCGATGATGCCGCCGCCGATGACCAGCATCTTCTTGGGCACGAAGCGCAGTTCCAGCGCCCCGGTCGAATCGACAATGCGCGGGTCCTTCGGAATGAAAGGCAGGTGCATGGCGGCCGAACCTGCGGCAATGATGCATTTCTGGAACTTGATGACCTTCTTGCTGCCAGTCTTGTCCTGGCCGGTGCCAGTTGTTTCTTCGACTTCGATGTGATGCGGGTCAATGAAAGTGCCGAAGCCGCGCACGATTTCAACCTTGCGGCCCTTGGCCATGCCGGCCAGACCGCCGGTCAGCTTGCCAACGACCTTGTCCTTGTGGGCACGCAGCTTGTCGATATCGACCGTCGGGGCAGCAAAGGTGACGCCGAGATCATTGGCGTGTTCAGCTTCTTCCATGACCGCCGCAACGTGGAGCAGGGCCTTGGACGGAATGCAGCCGACGTTGAGACAGACTCCGCCCAGCGTCGCGTAACGCTCGACGATGACCGTCTTCATACCGAGGTCGGCCGAGCGGAAAGCGGCGGAATAGCCACCAGGGCCCGCGCCGAGCACGAGCATTTCGCACTCGATGTCGGCACCGCCGGCATGGCTGCCGGCGACGGGGGCCGCGACCGGTGCGGCGGTGGCTGCAGGAGCAGCGGCCTGCGGGGCCGGGGCGGTCGCCGCAGCGCCCGCTTCGACCTTGATCAGCAGGCTGCCTTCGGCCACTTTGGCGCCAAGTTGAACGAGCACTTCCTTGACTACGCCAGCGACCGGCGACGGTACATCCATCGTCGCCTTGTCGGACTCCAGCGTGCAGATCGCGTCATCCACCTTGATGCTGTCGCCGACCTTGACGAAGAGGTCGATGATCGGCACTTCGGCGAAATCGCCAATATCGGGGACTTTGACTTCTACCAGATTGCTCATGGTGTTCTCCCCTTTACAGCGCGACGCGACGGAAGTCGGCCAGCAACTGCGCGATATAGACGTTGAAGCGGGTCGCCAGCGCGCCGTCGATGACGCGGTGGTCAGCGGTCAGCGAGAGCGGCAGGGTGAGGCGGGGGACGAACTGCTTGCCGTCCCAGACCGGCTTCATGGCCGACTTGTTGACCCCGAGAATGGCGACTTCCGGCGCATTGACGATGGGTGCGAAGTAGGTGCCACCGATGCCGCCCAGGCTGGAAATCGTGAAGCAGGCACCGGACATGTCGGCCGGCTTGAGCTTGCCGTCACGCGCCTGCTTGGCGAGATCGCCGGATTCCTGCGCCAGTTCGAAGACCGACTTCTTGTCCACATTCTTGACGACGGGGACGACCAGGCCATTCGGCGTGTCGGCCGCGAAACCGATGTTGAAATACTTCTTCAGCACCAGATTGTCGCCATCGAGCGAGGAGTTGAATTCCGGGAACTTCTGCAGGCCCTTGACGCAGGCCTTCATGAGGAAAGCGAGCATGGTCAGCTTGGCACCGCCACCCTTTTCGTTTTCCTTGTTGAGCAGCACGCGGAAGGCTTCGATGTCGGTGATGTCGGCATCTTCGTGATAGGTCACGGCCGGGATCATGACCCAGTTGCGCGACAGGTTCTGGCCGGAAATCTTCTTGATGCGCGACAGCGGCTTGACCTCGATCTCGCCGAACTTGGCGAAATCAACCTTCGGCCAGGGCAGCAGATCGAGCGAACCACCGCCCGTGACCCCACCACCCGTCGCCGCGACCGGACCGGCAATGGCGCCCGACATGACGCCCTTGACGTACTTGGTCAGGTCTTCCTTGACGATGCGGTTCTTCGGGCCGGTGGCCGGTACCTTGTTGAGATCGACGCCGAGTTCGCGGGCATAGGCCCGGACCGACGGCGAAGCATGCACCTTGGCACCGGCGGCCAGGGTCGGAGCCAGTGCCGCCGGGGCGGCTGCGGCCGGCGCAGAAACCGGTGCGGCAGCAGCCACAGGCGCCGGGGCGGCAGCTTGAACAGCGGCGGCCGGGGCAGAAGCGCCGGTTTCCACCTTGATCAGGACCGTGCCTTCACCAACCTTGGAACCGAGCTGGACGAGGACTTCCTTGACCGTGCCAGCGACTGTGGACGGGACATCCATCGTCGCCTTGTCGGATTCCAGCGTGGCAATCGCGTCGTCGACCTTGATGCTGTCGCCGACCTTGACGTAAAGCTCGATGACCGGGACTTCGGCGAAATCGCCAATGTCCGGCACCTTCACCTCTACGACGCCACCACCGGCAGCGGGGGCGGCTGCGACCGGGGCGGCGGCGGGAGCCGGCGCCGGAGCAGCAGCCTGGGTGGCAGGGGCAGGCGCCGCCGCAGCGGCACCGCCAGCTTCAACCTTGATCAGCAGTGCACCTTCGCCAACCTTGGTGCCAAGGGCAACGAGGACTTCCTTGACGACGCCCTCAACCGTTGAGGGGACATCCATCGTCGCCTTGTCGGATTCGAGGGTGACAATGGCTTCGTCGACCTTGATGTGGTCGCCCACCTTCACAAACAGTTCGATGACCGGAACGCTTTCGAAATCGCCGATATCGGGGACTTTGACTTCAATGATTTGGCTCATGTTGTCTCTCCCTTAAACGCTCAGCGGATTCGGCTTGTTCGGGTCAAGGTTGTACTTGACCAGGGCAGCGGCGACAACTTCGCGCTTGATTTCACCGGTGTCGGCCAGTGCCTTGAGGGCAGCCAGCGTGACCCAGTGACGATCGACCTCGAAGTGGTGGCGCAGCTTCTCGCGGGTGTCGGAGCGGCCGAAGCCGTCGGTGCCCAGCGTGACGTACGGTGCCTTGACGAAGGGGCGGATCTGCTCGGAGAACAGCTTGATGTAGTCGGTTGCCGCAATGACCGGTCCTTTGGCGCCGGCCAGCTTCTCTTCGACATGCGACAGCTTCGGCTCTTCCAGCGGGTGCAGCATGTTCCAGCGCTGGGTATCGATACCGTTGCGGGCCAGTTCGTTCATGCTCGGGCAACCCCAGAGGTCGGACTCGACACCCCAGTCCTGTTTGAGCAGGTCGGCGGCGGCGATGACTTCGCGGAAGATGGTGCCGGAGCCAAGCAGCTGGACGCGCGGTCCCTTCGATTCAGCCCCCTTCTTGAAGGCGTACATGCCCTTGATGATATCGGCTTCGGCACCGACCGGCATTTCCGGGTGCTCGTAGTTCTCGTTCATCACCGTCAGGTAATAGAAGACGTCTTCCTGCTCGGCGAACATGCGGCGCATGCCGTCCTGCGTGACGACAGCGACTTCGTACTGGAAGGTCGGGTCGTACGAGATGCAGTTCGGGATCAGGTTCGACAGGATCAGGCTGTGGCCGTCTTCATGTTGCAGGCCTTCGCCGTTGAGCGTCGTGCGCCCGGCCGTGCCGCCGATCAGGAAGCCGCGGGCGCGCTGGTCACCAGCCGCCCAGCAGAGGTCGAGGACGCGCTGCATGCCGAACATCGAGTAGCAGATGTAGAACGGAATGGTCTGGACGTTATGGACGGAATACGAAGTGGCGGCGGCGATCCAGTCGCTCATTGCGCCGGATTCGTTGATGCCTTCCTGCAATACCTGACCGGTCTTCGATTCCTTGTAGAACATCAGCTGGTCATGGTCTTCCGGCACATAGTTCTGGCCTTCCTGGTTCCAGATGCCGACCGAGCGGAACATGCCTTCCATGCCGAAGGTGCGGGACTCGTCCGGCACGATGGGCACGACGTTCTTGCCGACATTCTTGTCCTTCAGCATCATGTTCATGATGCGGACGATGGCCATCGTCGTAGACAATTCGCGGCCTTCGCCGGAGGCTTTCAACAGGGCGGCAAAGGTATCAAGTGACGGTACGGCGAGCGGGTCGGCCTTGCGGCGGCGCTGCGGCAGGAAACCGCCGAGGTCCATGCGGCGCTGGCGCATGTACTGGTATTCCGGGGAGTCTTCAGCAAATTTCAGGTAGGGCAGGGCTTCCAGCTGGTCGTCCGGCACAGGCAGGTTGAAACGGTCGCGGAAGCGGCCGATCTGGTCCTTGTCCATTTTCTTCTGCTGGTGCGAGGTGTTCATCGCTTCACCGGCCTGGCCCATGCCGAAACCCTTGATGGTCTTGGCCAGAATCAGGGTCGGTGCGCCCTTGGTCTTGATGGCGCGGTCGTAGGCGGCAAAAATCTTGAAAATGTCGTGGCCGCCACGGTTCAGCGCCCAGACTTCATCGTCGGTCCAGTCGGCGACCAGTTCGCGCAGTTCCGGCGTGTTGAAGAAATGTTCGCGGACATAGGCGCCATTCTTGGCCTTGAAGGTCTGGTACTGGCCATCGACCAGTTCCATCATGCGCTTCTTGAGGATGCCCTTCTTGTCGCGCTGGAACAGGGCATCCCAATGCGTGCCCCAGACCAGCTTGATGACGTTCCAGCCGGCACCGCGGAATTCGGATTCGAGTTCCTGGATGATCTTGCCGTTGCCGCGCACCGGGCCGTCAAGGCGCTGCAGGTTGCAGTTGATGACGAAAATCAGGTTGTCGAGCTTTTCGCGCCCGGCCATACCGATGGCGCCGAGCGATTCGACTTCGTCGGTCTCGCCGTCGCCGAGGAAGGCCCAGACCTTGCGATCATTGGCCTTGGCCAGTCCGCGCGAGTCGAGGTACTTCATGAAGCGGGCCTGATAGATGGCCTGGATCGGGCCGAGGCCCATGGAAACGGTCGGGAACTGCCAGAAGTCCGGCATCAGCCACGGATGCGGGTAGGACGAAATGCCCTTGCCGTCGGTTTCCTGACGGAAATTGTCCATCTGCTCTTCGCTCAGGCGGCCGAGCATGAAGGCGCGTGAATAGACGCCCGGTACGGAATGGCCCTGGAAGAAGATGAGGTCGCCACCGGAGGGGTCGTTGATGCTGCGCCAGAAATGCGAAAAGCCTACGTCGTAGAGCGCGGCGGCCGAAGCGAAGGAGGCAATGTGGCCGCCGACGTTGGTGTCCTTGTTGGCGCGCACGACCATGGCCATGGCGTTCCAGCGGATGTAGCTGTGAATCTTGATTTCCATGTCGGCGTTGCCCGGGTACTTGGGCTGCTGATCGGCCGGAATGGTGTTGATGTATTCGGTGTTGGCCGAGTAGGGCAGATCAATGCCGTCTTCGCGGGCTTGTCCGATCAGCTTCTCGATCAGGTAATGGGCGCGGTCAGCGCCTTCCTGGGTGATGACGCCTTCCAGAGCGTCTATCCATTCCTTGGTTTCCTGCGGATCGACGTCGGCGGGGTCAGGCAAATTATTCGGTTGTTCGGCCATGGTTTGTCTCCTGGATTGAATGTCATTCTGTTTTGCCTGTTGAGCAAAACAACTTTAGCTGGTTCCTGCGTGCTTCGCGAGTCCGTACTTTCCCTTAGTCACGTTTCGCATTGTAAAAACAAAATTCACATCGTGCAATAGGGGTAAACGCGTACCGCGCCTTTTGAACAAAATTAAAACCGGTCAGGTGCGCTTAGAGCGTGGCCCAGCGGGCCAGCGTGCCGCCGAAAAAGGCGGTGGCGATCAGGGCGATCGGGGCAAGGGCGATGAATGTTCTGAGGATGCCGGCGATAAACGGGTGGGCAACTGGCGATTCGAGGAAGCAACGGGCCACCAGCGCCCCCTTGATCCAGATGATGGCGGCGACCAGCAGCGGCAGCCAGGGAGCAGCGCGGAACCATTCGCTGAGACCGAGGCTGGCCAGCGTCAGGCCGACCAGCGTAAGCCAGGCGGCGGTCAGGCGGGAGAAGTGGTCGGTTTTGGTGTTCATGCTCAGGCCAGCACGTAAAACATCGGGAAGATGACCAGCCAGATGATGTCGGTGGCGTGCCAGTAGCAGGCCAGGGCTTCCAGCCCGGCATGGTCGTCCGATGAATAACCGCGAAAACTCAGCCGGGCAAGCACCCAGAGGATGCCAAGAATGCCCCAGGTGGCGTGTACGAGATGGGTGAACGTCAGGTAGTAGTAGACCGTGAAAAAAATCCCCGATTCGCCGTTGATGCCGTTGGCCAGGTTCCAGCTGATTTCGAGTGCCTTGGTCAGGGGGTAGCCCAGGGCGACGGCGAGGCCCCTGACAAGCCAGATGATGGCGGCCCGATGCTGGTCCTGGCGGATGGCGTTCACCGAACAGGCAATGAAATAGCTGCTGGTGATCATGAGCAGGGTGATCACGGTGCCGGCGGTCACCGAAAGGCGTTGTGCTCCGTCGTGGAAAGCCTCGGGAAAATGTGCACGGGCGATGAAGTAAACCGCAAAGAGCACCGAGAACTCGACGAACTCGCAGCTAATGCCGGCCCAGATTCCCTTGTTGCCGGGAATTCGGAAGCGGGGCACTGGTACCGCGAGGGGGGTGGTAGTGGTCATGGCGGGTATCCGGGAGAGTGGCCATTGTTCCGGGGCTGGTCGGGGCGGGCTTTGATATCCATCAGCATCCGGCAAATAACAATACGACACGAAAAATATTGTCAATCGAGTTGCGCTGTATCAAATTGGCTTTCGGGGCCACCTTTAAAATCGACCGTCTCGTTTAATTGATTTAGGAGTCGACATGGCGGCAGTCATGCCTGTACCGGCAGCAAGCCGGGTCCTGATGTCCGGTAATGAAGCGGTCGCCCGCGCCGTATGGGAGGCTGGCGTCAAGGTCGCCGCTGCTTATCCCGGTACGCCGTCTACTGAAATGCTGGAAGTCATTTCCACCTACCCGGATCTCTATGCCGAGTGGTCGGTCAATGAAAAGGTCTCGCTGGAGGTTGCCATTGGCTGCGCCTACGCTGGTTCGCGCGCCTTTTGCTGCATGAAGCACGTCGGCATGAACGTCGCCTCCGACGCGTTGATGACCCTGACCCTGACGGGTGTGGTCGGCGGCCTGGTCATCGCCATTGCTGACGACGTCGGCCTGTCGTCATCGCAGAATGAGCAGGACTCGCGCTACTGGGGCCGCTTCGCCCACGTGCCGGTGCTCGAGCCGGCGGATTCGCAGGAAGCCTACGCGATGACCCTGTATGGCTACGCGTTGTCGGAAAAACTCCAGGTGCCGGTCATCCTGCGCATGACGACGCGCATCAACCACGTCAAGTCACTGGTCACCGTCGGCGAGCGCGGTGAGCATGTCGGTGCCGGCTTCACCAAGGAGCCGGCACGCTTCGTGATGGTGCCGGGCAATGCCGGCAAGCGCATTCCGCTGATGTTTGCCCGCGAGATCAAGTTGCGCGAACTGGCCGAAACGTCAGAACTGAACTTCATCGAAGACGGTCCGGACAAACGCGTCGGCTTCATCGCCTCCGGTCCGGCCTACATGCACGTCAAGGAATCCTTCCCCAATGCGCCGGTACTGAAGCTCGGTTTTTCCAGCCCGGTGCCTTTCGATAAATGCCGCGAACTGGCCGCCATGGTTGATCAGGTCGTGGTCGTCGAGGAAGTCGAGCCGCTGGTTGAAACCGAACTGAAGGCACAGGGCTTGAAGGTCATTGGCAAGGAAATTCTGCCGCTGCAGGGCGAGTTGTCGCCGAATGTCCTGAAACCGGCCATCGCCCGATTGCTCGGTGAGCCAATGCCGGAAACGACGACATTCGCGCCGATGCAGGTTTTCCCGCGGCCGCCGACGATGTGCGTGGCCTGCCCGCACCTGGGCGTCTATTACACGCTGTCGCAGGTCCGTAACCTCAATATTTCCGGTGACATCGGCTGCTACACGCTGGGCGCCGGACATCCGTGGAACGCCCTGGATACCTGCGTCTCGATGGGGGCCTCGATGGGCGTCGCGCTGGGCATGGACAAGGGACGCGGCGAGGCCGACAAGGACAAGCGCATCGTCGCCGTGATCGGCGATTCGACCTTCCTGCACATGGGCATGCAGGGGCTGCTCGACATGGTGTACAACAAGGGCAATGTCACGGTCCTGCTGCTCGATAACCGCGCCGTCGGGATGACCGGTGGCCAGAACAATCCGGGCAATGGTTATGGCATCCACGGCGAGGAGGCTCCGCGCATTGATTTCGCCAGGCTGGTCTCGGCGCTGGGCGTCAAGGATGAGCGCATTCACAAGGTCAATCCTTATGAGTTGCCGGTACTCTTCAAGACCATTCGCGATGAGGTGAAGGTCCCCGATGTTTCGGTCATCATCACCGACCAGCCCTGCGTTCTGGTCAAGGATTACCACAAGCTCAAGCCGTTCGAGGTTATGGATGACAAGTGCACCGGCTGCGGCAACTGTATCGATGTCGGTTGTCCGGCCATTCACGTGACGAGCCGCGGCAAGGAGGTCAAGCCGAGCGGGCGCGAGGTCGATCTGGCTTTTGTCCGGATCGAAACGTCGGTGTGTACCGGTTGCGGCCTGTGCGTCCAGCCATGTGCGCCAAAGGCCATCGTGCACCATATGGCGACTTCGCCGATCAATCTGGTGACCAAGGGATGTGAGGCCTGAGATGAGTGAAAACACCAATATTCTCGTCGTCGGCATCGGTGGTCAGGGTGTCATGACGGCGACCGAGATTCTGGCGGAAGCCGCCATCGCGCTCGGTCACGACGCCAAGAAAACGGAAGTCGCCGGCATGGCGCAGCGCGGCGGGGTCGTTTCCTCTCACCTACGTTTCGGTCAGCGGGTTTTGTCGCCGCAGATCACGCCGGGTACGGCTGACGTCCTGCTCGGCTTCGAATCGGCCGAGGCGATGCGCTGGCAGCACATGCTCAGGCCGGGTGGTATCACCCTGATGAACACCGCCCGACTGGTGCCGCCGGTGGTTGAGCTGGGCCTCTTTGATTACCCGGAAGATCCGCTGGCTGAAATCAAAAAATGCGGCAACAAGGTCGTCGCCTTCGATGCCACCTCGATTGCCCAGGGCCTTGGCGACATTCGGCTAGGCAACACCGTCATGCTCGGTGCCATCGCCGATCACTTGCCGTTCGGCGCCGAAACCCTGCTCGACTGTGTACTCAAGCGCTTCCAGCGCAAGGGCGAGAAGCTGGTCGAACTGAATCGCCGGGCGTTCGAGGCCGGACGCGCAGCGGTCGGCCAAGCCGAGGCTGCACTCGCGTAATCTGTTAAAATACGCGCCAATTCAAAGGGAAAGGCAGCCGCCTTTCCCCTTTTCTTTTCAGTTGGATGCGACGATGACAGCTCAAATTATCGATGGCAAGGCACTTGCCGAAGAACTCCGTCAGGGTTTCAAGGCACGTGTCGAGGGGCTCACCGCCAAAGGGCACAAGCCCGGTCTGGTGGTCATTCTGGTTGGAGCCGACCCGGCCTCCGAAGTGTATGTCCGCAACAAGGTCAACGGCTGTCTGGCCATTGGCATGCACTCCGAAAAGATCACCTATGACGCCACGGTCGATCAGGCAACAGTGCTTAACAAGATTGCCGAACTGAACGCCAACCCCGAGATTCACGGCATTCTCGTGCAACTGCCGCTGCCCAAGCATTTCGATGAGGAAGCGGTGCTCGAAGCCATCGCCGCCGACAAGGACGTGGACGGCTTTCATGCCGAGAACGTCGGCGCGCTGGCCCAGGGCAATCCGCGTTTCATCCCGTGTACGCCCTACGGCGTCATGAAGATGTTTGAAAAGGGCAATGTCGACCTGATCGGCAAGGAAGCTGTCGTTATCGGCCGCTCCAACATCGTCGGCAAGCCGATGGCGCTGCTGCTGATCAACGCCGGTGCCACGGTCACCGTGTGCAACTCGCGCACGAAAGACCTGCTCGGCCACACCCGTCGCGCTGACATTCTGGTCGCTGCCGTCGGCAAGCCGAAATTCGTGACCGCCGATATGGTCAAGCCGGGCGCTGTCGTCATCGACGTCGGTATCAACCGCCTGCCCGACGGCAAGCTGTGTGGTGACGTCGATTACGCCGGCTGCCTTGAGGTGGCCGGCCAGATCACCCCGGTGCCGGGTGGTGTGGGTCCGATGACCATCACCATGCTGCTGGCCAATACGATCGAAGCGGCGGAACGAAAAGCCGCCGCCCGCTGACTAAGGCATCTTTCCATCCCTACTTGAAGGATTTACAACATGAGCAATAAGCCCCTGGTTGGTATCGTCATGGGTTCCGACAGCGACTGGCCGATCATGCGCGCCGCCGCCGTCGCCCTGAAGAGCCTCGACATCCCCTACGAAGCCAAGGTTCTGTCTGCCCACCGTACCCCGGATCAGGCATTGGACTACGCGGCAACCGCCGCCGAGCGTGGCATCAAGGTGCTGATCGGCGCCGCGGGTGGTGCCGCCCACCTGGCCGGCGTTCTCGCCGCCAAGACGCAGATTCCCGTGCTCGGCGTGCCAATGCCGTCGAAGCACCTGATGGGGCTTGATTCGCTGCTTTCCATGGTCCAGATGCCGGGTGGTATTCCCGTCGCCACCTTCGCTGTCGGCGAAGCCGGGGCGACCAATGCTGCGCTGTTTGCCGTCTCCATCCTGGCCCTGAGCGACGCTGGCGTTGCCCAGAAGTTGGCTGGCTTCCGTCAGAGTCAGACGGAAAAAGTGCTGTCCAAGACGTTGCCTGATCAGCCTTGATCACAACACCGACCAGCTTTCGCCGATGACTCAGGACTACACGCGCGCTGTTGAATTGCTGCGCGCTGGCGAACTGGTCGCCTTCCCGACGGAAACGGTTTACGGCCTGGGGGCGGATGCCGCCAACCCGGCCGCCGTTGCCAAGATTTTTGCCGCCAAGGGCCGTCCGGCTGATCACCCGCTGATTGTCCATATTGCCGGTCACGACGCCGTCGATCACTGGGCCGAGCAGGTTCCCGATGTCGCCTGGGAACTCATGGAGGCTTTCTGGCCTGGTCCGCTCACCCTGATTCTGAAAAAACAGGCATGGGTGCCCGATGCCGTGACCGGCGGCCAGAATACCGTTGGTCTCCGCGTTCCCGGTCATCCAGTGGCTCTCGGCCTGCTCCGTGCCTTCGCTGCCGAGGTTGGCGAACACGCCGGCATCGCGGCGCCCTCGGCCAATCGCTTCGGGCGCATCAGTCCGACCACCGCCGAGCATGTCCGCGAAGAACTGGGCGATCGGGTGCCGCTGATTCTCGATGGCGGCCCGTGCACGGTCGGCATCGAATCGACCATTGTTGACTGCTCGCGGGGTGATCCGGTTGTCCTGCGTCCCGGCCATATCGCACCGGCCCATCTCGAAGCTGTCCTCGGTCGTCGCCCGGTGATCGAAACTGCCGCCGGCGCGCCGCGTGTTTCCGGTTCCCTGGCTGCCCACTATGCACCGCAAACGCCGATGCGCCTCGTGCCGGCCGAGCGTTTGCTCGATTTCATCAACGCCCAGCGCCACAAGGGTGACCGCTGCGGCGTCATCAGCACCAACCAGCCCCCGCAGGCCTGCATGCCTCACGCCTGGCGCCTGTTGCCGGCCGACCCGGTCGGCTATGCCCACGACCTCTACGCCGCCCTGCGTAACATGGATCATGCTGGCGTCGACCTTATTGCCGTCGAAGCCTTGCCCGACGACCCTGCCTGGGCCGCCGTCGCCGACCGCCTGCGTCGCGCCGTTGCCGGGGCCGGTCAAGGCTAGTGCTGGCGTGGTGGTGAAACCCTGTTTCGCCTGCATCGGGCCGCAAAAGCCGCTTTGATCTGTAAATTGGGTGCGCTAGAATCACCGCACATTGGGGGGGTAGCTCAGTTGGGAGAGCGCCTGGTTCGCAATCAGGAGGTCGTGAGTTCGATCCTCATCCTCTCCACCATCGATGCCGGAATTAAAGCCCTGAGAAATCAGGGCTTTTTTCTTTTGGGCGGTTAGCGCGAGCCAGGAATCCTGAGAAGGCCCATTCAGCCCTGGTGGTTGGTCGCCGAGTTAGGGGTTTCCCTTGGTGTGCTTGTTTTCTAGAGGAATTCGACGAATACTCCGAGCCTTCAGGCGAGACCTGAATCAGCGACGTTTTTTTGCAAAATCATTTTGTTCGGAGGATCGAGGCATGTGTTTGCTGACCATGGTGCAGCCACGCCAAACTTCCGGAAATACCCCGCTGATCACCTGTTTCGCCAGGCTCGGCGGCCTTCTGTCTGGCTTTGGTCAGGCCAGTTTCTGCGCTGAAATCGAGTTGGCATTGGTCCATTAGCATGACGTCCGACGATCTTCGCGAGCTGGCCTCGCAATCACTGCTCTCGCATTTTGCCGATCTTTGTGAGGGGGCGGTCATCGTTGATGCCGACGCCAATGTCGTCTGGATGAACGATCAATATCCAGCCCATCTGAAAATTCGAGATCTGGCAGCGACCATTGGCCGGCCGGTCGAGGAGGTCATCCCCAACAGCCTGATGCGTCAGGTGGTGCATAGTGGCCAGCCGATCATGCTCGATATCATGGATTTCGGGCAGGAGTCTTTTGTTGTTACCCGTTTGCCGTTGCGGGATGCAGAGGGGAAAGTGGTCGGCGCTGTCGGCTTTATGCTTTACGACGATCCGCGTCATTTGCTGCCGGTCGTTTCGCGCTACCAGCGCCTGCGGGCCGATCTGGCCGATGCCGAGCGTCGGCTGGCGGATGCCCGGCGGACCAAATATACCTTTTCCAGCTTTGTCGGCTCCGGGACCGCCTGTGCCGAGTTGAAGCAGGCAGCCCGACGGGCTGCGCGTACTTCATCGTCGGTGCTGATCCTGGGTGAAACGGGGACCGGCAAGGAGTTGCTGGCTCAGGCCATCCATGCCGCCAGTCCGCGCGCCAATGCGCCATTCGTGGCAGTCAATATCGCCGCCGTGCCCGAGACGCTGCTTGAAGCCGAGTTCTTCGGGGTGGCTGCCGGCGCTTATACCGGGGCAGACAAACGGGGGCGCGATGGAAAGTTCAAACTGGCCGATGGTGGCACGCTGTTTCTCGATGAAATTGGCGACATGTCGCTGGCGCTTCAGGCCAAGCTGCTGCGGGTGCTGCAGGAACGTGAATTCGAGCCGGTTGGTTCCAACCGCCTGATGGCCGTTGATGTGCGGATCATCGCTGCGACCAGTCGCGATCTGGAGAAGATGGTTGCCGACGGCCAGTTCCGGGCTGATCTGTACTATCGCTTGAATGTCATCACCCTGAACACCCCGGCTTTGCGCGAGCGTCCGGAAGATATGGGCCTGCTCGCCGATTTTCTGATTGAGCAGATTTGCCGACAGCAAGGCATTACCTTGCACGGGATCAGCACGGCCGGGCTTAATCGCCTGTTGCAGCACGACTGGCCCGGCAACGTTCGGGAACTGGCCAATGTCCTTGAGCGCGCCCTACTGATGAGCGATGGTGAAATGCTCGACAGCGCTGATCTTGATCGGGTCATGCCCAAGATCAAGGCTTCGCTCGTCCCCGCGCTGGCCAACGCCCTGGGTATCGCCGAGGTCGTCGCCCAGGCCGAGCGTCAGGCGATCCTCGCGGCCCTGCGCATCTGCGCCGGAAACAAGGCGCAGGCAGCGCGCCTGCTCGGCATTTCGCGGGCTGCGCTCTACGAAAAGATTGCTGCCCTGGGCGTTGATGCCGAACTGGCGTGAGGTGTCTGCCGGGCTGGACAGCATGTCTGCCGAGGCAGACGCCCGGGCCGTTCCTGGCGCATTGCCAAAAGCGATGAATTCCATCATGTTCAATGAGTTGCGCGATCTGGCATGGGGTGTGCGATAGAGAAAGCTCCGCAATAATTATTCAGGAGACAACAGTGGACTTCCTCATCGTTTTAGGGGCCTTGGCCTTTCTGATGTTCGTCGCCTATCGGGGCTACAGCGTCATCCTTTTTGCACCAATCGCCGCCATGGGCGCGGTGCTCTTCATCGACCCGACCATGGTTGCGCCGATGTTTACCGGCTTGTTCATGGACAAGATGGTCGGCTTCGTCAAAAACTTCTTTCCGGTATTCCTGCTCGGCGCCGTCTTCGGCAAGGTCATTGAGCTTTCCGGTTTCTCCAAGTCGATTGTTGCCTCGGTGATCAAGATGATCGGCAGCGAGCGGGCCATGCTCTCCATTGTCATCGTTTGCGGCGTCCTCACCTACGGTGGCGTGTCGCTCTTCGTTGTCGTTTTCGCCGTCTATCCGTTTGCTGCCGAGATGTTCCGTCAGGGCGGCATTCCCAAGCGTCTGATTCCCGGCACCATCGCGCTTGGCGCCTTCACCTTCACGATGGATTCTCTGCCTGGTACGCCGCAGATCCAGAACATCATTCCGACCACCTTTTTCAAGACCGATATTTACGCTGCGCCATGGCTGGGCACGATTGGTGGCCTGTTCATTTTCGTGGTCGGCATGATTTATCTGGAAAGCTGCCGCCGTCGTGCCGCCAAGGCCGGCGAAGGTTATGGCGAAGGCCACATCAACGAACCGGAAGCCGTCGCCAGCGAAAAGCTCGTCCATCCCGCCATCGCCATCCTGCCGCTGATCATGGTCGGGGTCATGAACAAGGTGTTCACGACTGCCATCCCCGCCCTCTACGGCGAAAAGGTTTCCTTCATCCCGGCCGTCATCGGCAAGGTGGCGCCAGTCGTCCAGCAGACCAAGGCGGTTGCAGCCATCTGGGCGGTTGAAGGGGCCCTGCTGATCGGTATCGCCACTGTGTTTGTCTTCGGCTGGAAGATGGTGTTCAGCAAGTTCGGTGAAGGCAGCAAGAGCGCCATTGGCGGGGCATTGCTGGCCACCATGAATACCGCCTCCGAGTACGGTTTCGGCGCCGTGATCGCTGCCTTGCCGGGTTTCCTTGTTGTCGCCAACGCACTGAGCGCCATTCCGAATCCGCTCATCAACGAAGCGATTACCGTCACCTCGCTGGCCGGTATCACCGGTTCTGCTTCCGGTGGCATGGGTATCGCGCTCGCCGCCATGGCCGAAACCTTCATTGCCAATGCCAACGCTGCCGGGATTCCGCTCGAAGTCTTCCACCGCGTTGCCTCGATGGCTTCCGGCGGCATGGATACCCTGCCGCATAACGGCGCGGTAATCACCCTGCTGGCGGTTACCGGTTTGACCCATCGCCAGTCTTACAAGGATATCTTCGCCATTACCTGTATCAAGACGATGGCTGTCTTTGTCGTGATTGGGGTGTTCTACGCGACCGGTATTGTTTGATAATCCAATAAAAACAACGAGGAGATAAACCATGGCCCTGTCCCGTCACCCGATGGCTGCATCGCTGCGCGCCTCCGATACCGGCAAGGTGGTCTCGGCGCGCGATGCCGTCCGCCTGATCAAGGATGGCGACACCGTCGCCACCGGTGGCTTTGTCGGCATCGGTTTTGCCGAGAACATCGCCGTCGCCCTTGAGTCGCTCTTTCTCGAAGGCGAGGAGGCCGATGTGCATGGCCTTGGCCGGCCGCGCAATCTGACCCTGGTCTATGCGGCCGGGCAGGGTGACGGCAAGGACCGTGGTTTGAATCACCTCGGCCATGATGGGCTGATCCGCCGGGTGATCGGCGGCCATTGGGGCCTGGTCCCGAAGGTTCAGGCGCTGGCCGTGGCCAATCGTATTGAGGCCTACAATCTGCCGCAGGGGGTGATCACTCACCTCTTTCGCGACATTGCGGCGGGCAAGCCGGGGACGCTCACCCGGGTCGGGCTCGGCACTTTTGTCGATCCGCGTTTTGGCGGCGGTAAACTGAACGAGATGACCAAGGATGACCTCGTCCGTCTGATGGAAATCGATGGCGAGGAATACCTGTTCTACAAGGCATTGCCGATCAACGTCGGCATCATCCGGGGCACGACGGCCGACCCGGACGGCAATATCACCATGGAGAAGGAAGCCTTGACCTTGGAGGCGCAGGCTATCGCCATGGCGGCGCGCAACTCGGGTGGGATTGTCATCGTTCAGGTCGAACGCATCGCCGAGCGCGGCACACTCAATCCGCGTCAGGTCAAGATTCCCGGCATTCTGGTCGATTGCGTCGTGGTCGCCGAAAAGCCCGAATATCACATGCAGACCTTCATCGAGCAATACAGCCCGGCCTATGCCGGCGAGATCAAGGTCCCGATGTCGGCCATCGCCGCCATGGGCATGAGCGAACGCAAGATCATCGCCCGCCGCGCTGCGCTGGAACTGAAAGCCAATGCCGTGGTGAACCTTGGCATCGGTATGCCGGAAGGCGTCGCCAATGTCGCGGCCGAGGAACAGATCATCGACCTCATGACCCTCACCGCCGAACCCGGCGTCATCGGCGGCGTGCCGGCTGGCGGTCTGAGTTTCGGGGCGGCGACCAACGCCCAGGCGATCATCGACCAGCCCAGCCAGTTCGATTTCTACGACGGCGGTGGCCTCGATATCGCCTTTCTCGGTCTCGCTCAGGCCGACAAGCAGGGCAATCTAAATGTCTCCAAGTTCGGCCCGCGCCTGGCCGGGGCGGGCGGCTTCATCAACATTTCGCAGAACGCCAAGAAGGTCGTGTTTGTCGGGACGTTTACTGCCGGCAATCTCGACGTTGCGGTCGAGGCCGGCAAGCTCCTCATTCGCGAGGATGGCAAAGCGGTGAAATTTGTCGATACCGTCGAGCATCGAACCTTTAGCGGCCCCCAAGCCGCCAAGTGGGGAAAGACCGTGCTTTACATCACCGAGCGCTGTGTCTTCAAACTGTGCGCTGACGGGCTGGAGCTGGTCGAAATTGCACCCGGTGTCGATGTGCAGAAGGACATCCTCGACAAGATGGAATTCAGGCCGATCATGCGCCACGAACCGAAGCTCATGGATGCCCGTATTTTTTCCGATGAGCCGATGAACATCCGGGCCGAAATGCTGGAGCGGCCGCTGGCCGAGCGGCTTTCCTACGATCCGGCGCAAAACCTGTTCTTTGTCGATTTTGCCGGGCTGAACGTGCGTAGCGAAGGCGACATCAGCCGCATCCTCGAGGCTGTCGAGAGTGAACTGGCGCCGATTGGCCACAAGGTTAACGCCATCGTCAATTACGACCGCTTCTCCATCGTGCCGGAACTGGTCGATGACTATATCGGTGTCGTCAAGGGCATCATGGAGCGGCATTACCACGACGTCACGCGCTACACCTCGAACACCTTCCTGCGCATGAAACTCGGCGAGGCGCTGGCCAAGCAGCAGATTGCTCCGCATCTCTATGAAAGTGCCGACGAAGCCGAGGTTCACCTGGCAAAGCAGTGATGACCGAAGGGTCATTAAGGATGTGACATTGTGTTCGAGCGCGGTATCATTCGTCATCCCGCGCTCGATACAGGTATTGGCATGAAATCGATTTTTCCGGGCCCGCTTGCCGGGCGCAAGACGCGCTTGGCGCTGGCTGTTGCTGCGATCGCCGTGGCTGGCACTTGGTTTTTGTTGCGCTCGGGTGAGCCGAAACCAAGCGAGCCAGTCAAGGCCGCCGCTACGCGGCCGGCCCTGACGGTCAGCCTGATCGCACCACAAATGCAGGACTGGCCGCTGGCCCTGCCGGCCAACGGCAATGTCGTGGCCTGGCAGGAGGCGGTGATCGGCGCTGAAATCGCCAATTACCGGATCACCGAGGTGCGCGTCCAGGTTGGCGATGTGGTCAAAAAAGGCCAGGTGCTGGCTCGTATCGCCAGCGATACAGTGGCCAGTGAACTTGCCGAAGCGACGGCCTCGGTCGCTGAACTGGAAGCCAGCGCCGTTGAGGCGAAGAGCAATGCCGAGCGGGCCAGGGAACTCAAGGAAAAGGGTTTCTACAGCACCCAGCTGAACACCCAGTACCAGACCGCGCAGAACACGGCCCAGGCGCGGCTGGCTGCGGCGCGGGCGCGACAGCAGGGGGCCGACCTGAAAATGGGCAAGACCGGGGTGGTGGCACCGGATGATGGCGTGATCTCGGCGCGCAGCGCGACCGTCGGTTCGCTGACCCAGACCGGGCAGGAACTGTTCCGCCTGATTCGCGGCGGGCGGCTGGAATGGCGGGCTGAAGTGCCGTCGGCCGATCTCGGCAAGGTGCCAGCCGGGGCGGTGGCGGTTCTGACCGCGCCCGGCGGTGAAAGCGTCAAGGGTAAGGTGCGGGCTGTGTCGCCGAGTGTCGATCCGCAAACCCGCAACGGACTCATCTATGTCGATCTGCCGGTGTCATCGGCGGTACGCGCCGGCATGTTTGCCCGCGGTGTATTCGAGTTGGCCCGTCACCCGGCGCTGACCCTGCCGCAATCGGCGGTTGTTCAGCGTGAAGGCTTTGCCTATGTCTTCCGGATTGAGGGCGAAGACCGTGTCGCCCAGGTTAAGGTCAGTCTGGGTCGCCGGCTTGGCGAGCGCATCGAGATCGTTTCCGGCCTCGATGCCGCGGCGCGAGTCGTTGCTGCCGGCGCTGGCTTCCTGGCCGATGGTGATGTCGTCAAGGTCGTTGCACCGTGAACGTCTCGTCCTGGTCAATCCGGAATCCGACCCCGGCCGTCCTGCTTTTTCTGCTGCTGACGCTGGCTGGCGTCATGGGTTTCAAGGCCATGAAGATCCAGCAGTTCATGGATATCGACTTGCCGACCGTGACCGTCACGGCCAGCCTGCCCGGCGCGGCGCCAGCGCAAATGGAAACCGAAGTGGCGCGCAAGATCGAAAATTCGGTGGCGACGCTGCAGGGTATCAAGCACATCTATACCAAGGTGCAGGACGGGGTGGCGACGGTGACTGTCGAGTTCCGTCTGGAAAAGTCGACACAGGAAGCTGTGGACGATGTCCGCGACGCCGTTTCGCGGATTCGTGCCGACCTGCCGGGCGACATCAAGGATCCGGTGATCAGCAAGGTGAACCTGTCCGGCGCACCGATCCTGACCTACACCGTGGCATCCGGCCGGATGGACGACGAGGCGCTGTCATGGTTCGTGGACAACACAGTGACCAAGGCCCTGCTCTCGGCGCGCGGTGTTGGTGCGGTCTCCCGGGTCGGTGGCGTGACGCGGGAAATCCGCATCGAGCTTGACCCGGCCCGGATGCTCGCGCTTCAGGTCACGGCCGCCGATATCTCGCGCCAGCTTCGGCAGATACAGCAGGAGGCGTCCGGGGGGCGGGCCGATGTCGGAGGGGTCGAGCAGTCGGTACGTACCATCGCCACGGTCAACAGCGCCGATCAACTCGGTGACATGGACATCACGCTCTCTGATGGTCGCCGCATACGCCTCGGTCAGGTGGCGACGATCAGCGATACCGTTGGCGAACAGCGGACGGCTGCCTTGCTCAACGGCAAACCCGTCGTCGGCTTTGAAATCACGCGCAGCAAGGGGGCCGGAGAGGTTGAAGTTGCCGACAACGTCAAGGGTGTCCTGGAAAAGCTCAAAGCCGAGCATCCCGATATCGAAATCACCGAGGCGTTCAATTTTGTCGATCCGGTTATCGAGAACTATGAAGGCTCGATGAAACTGCTGATTGAAGGCGCCCTGCTGGCCGTTCTGGTCGTCTGGCTATTCCTGCGCGATGGCCGGGCCACCTTCGTTTCGGCGGCCGCTTTGCCCTTGTCGGCGGTGCCGACTTTCGCGGCGATGTACCTGATGGGCTTCACGCTCAATGTCGTGACCCTGCTCTCCATGTCGCTGGTGGTCGGGATTCTGGTCGATGACGCCATTGTCGAAATCGAAAACATCATGCGCCATCTGCGCATGGGCAAGACGCCCTATCAGGCCGCCATGGAGGCAGCCGACGAGATTGGACTGGCGGTCATCGCGACAACCTTCACGCTGATTGCCGTTTTTTTGCCGACTGCCTTCATGGGCGGTGTTCCCGGAAAGTTTTTTGTCCAGTTCGGGTGGACAGCAGCGATTGCCGTGTTTTTCTCACTGGTCGTGGCGCGTATGCTGACGCCCATGATGGCGGCCTACATCCTGCGTCCGGTTATGCACGATGAACCGACGCCGGGCTGGCTTGCTATGTATGAGGGCTGGGCGACGTGGTGCCTGAAGCATCGCATCATGACCATGCTCGGGGCAGCGTTCTTTTTTGTCGGCTCATTCATGCTCGTGCCGCTTCTGCCAACTGGCTTTGTGCCACCTGATGATGTTTCGCAGACGCAGATCTACCTTTCACTGCCGCCCGGTGCGACCTTTACTGAAACCCTTTCGGCGGCCGAGCAGGCGCGCCGCATCGCGCAACACAACCCGCACGTCAAACTGGTATATACCGCGATCGGTGGCGGCAAGGCCGGCAGTGACCCCTTTGCGCCGGCAGGTGCGGCCGAGGTGCGCAAGGCCACGCTGACGCTCAACCTGACCCCGCGCAGCGAGCGTTCCGGGGTCGGCAAGCAATTTATCGAAGGCCAGTTGCGCGATGCACTGACGATGATTCCCGGCGTCCAGGTCAAGGTCGGGCTGGCCTCGGGTAACGCCAAGTACGTTCTTGTCCTGGCCAGCGAAAATGGCCCCTTGCTGGCCGAGCATGCCCGCCTGGTCGAACGCGACCTGCGCACCATTCCGGGAATCGGCAACATCACCACGACGGCGAGCCTGGTTCGTCCCGAACTGGTCATTCGCCCCGATTTTGCCCGCATGGCCGATCTTGGCGTGACGTCGGCGGCCATCGCCGACACCCTGCGTATTGCCACAGCAGGCGACTATGACCAGGGGCTGGCCAAGCTCAATCTCGCCCAGCGTCAGGTGCCGATTATCGTCAAATTGCCACCTGCCGCCCGGTCCGATCTGGCCCTGCTCGAACGCCTGACCGTGCCCGGCAAGCACGGCCCGGTGGTCCTTGCCAATGTTGCCTCGGTCAGTATTGGCGGCGGTCCGGCGGAAATCGACCGCTATGACCGTTTGCGCAATATCAACTTTGAAATCGAACTGAACGGCGAGCAGCTTGGCGAAGTTGAGGCCAAGGCCTTGCGCCTGCCCAGCCTTGCCCAACTGCCGCCCGGCATCATCCAGACCACGGTCGGCGATGCCGAGGCGATGGGCGAACTGTTCGCCAGTTTTGCCCTGGCGATGGCGACCGGGGTACTGTGTATTTACATCGTGCTGGTCCTGCTCTTCAAGGATTTCGTTCAGCCGGTGACCATTCTCGCTGCCTTGGTGCTTTCCGTGCCCGGCGCATTCCTGGCCCTGTTCGTTACGCACACGGCACTGTCGATGCCGTCGATGATCGGCCTCATCATGCTTATGGGCATCGCCACCAAGAACTCCATTCTGCTCATCGATTACGTTGTACTCGCTCGCCGCGAGCATGGCCTGAACCGCTGGGATGCCCTGCTCGATGCCTGTCGCAAGCGGGCCCGGCCGATCGTCATGACCACCGTCGCGATGGGTGCCGGCATGATGCCGATTGCCCTGGGTATTGGTACCGATCCGAGCTTCCGCGCACCGATGGCGATTGTCGTGATCGGCGGACTGATCACCTCGACCTTCCTCAGTCTGCTGGTTATTCCCGTGGTGTTTACCTACGTCGACGACCTGATCGGGCTGGTCCGTGCAAGATTCGGACTGAAGCCACATTGATCAAGACGGCCGTATCATTCAACTCCGCTATCAAGGAAGCACTTCCATGAAACACTACAGATTGCCGGTTCTGGCGTTGGCCGTGGCGGCACTGCTCAGCGCCTGCGTCGTGACGCCGGTCGCGCCCTATTACGACCAGCCGGTCCGCCTGCCGCCGCCGCCCATGCGCCATGAATACCCCGGCTATGCGCCGGCCCCTGACTATGTCTGGGTATCCGGCTACTGGGGCTGGGGCGGGTCGCGCTATGAGTGGATGCCGGGGCGCTGGGAGGCGCCGCGCCATGGTCACATCTGGGTGCCGCATCGTTGGGAGCGTGACGGGGATCATTGGCGTCAGCACGGTGGTCGCTGGGAGGAGGATGCCCGACAGCACCGGTCGCCGGCACCTCATATCGAGGTGCGCCCGGCCCCGCAGCCCGAGCCGCGTCGGGAATGGCGGGACGAGCCGCGTCCGGCCCCCCATTACGAACAGCGCGACAGCCGTCGGCCGCCAGAAGCGAGTCCGCCTCCTCGTCCGGCATCCAGCCCGGTGCCGCGGCCGGAGTCACGTCCAGCCCCGGTCGCCGCACCGGCGGCGGCACCCGCTCCGGCACAGCGTGATGAGCGTTCACGTGGCGATGGCAAGGGCGAGTCGCGCGGCAAGCGGCGAGATCGGGAAAACGAGCGTTAAACCCGTCTGGACGGAGATAAAATCCGTTCTGGCTGGCCAAGAAGCAGTTGAATTCTCACTATTCGTAATAGAATTGGTAAGTAACTAAAATAATCTTCTATCCTAATTTCTACTCCGGGACTGCTGAACATGAATATCGTCAAAAAATCTCTCGCTCTGGCCCTGCTGGCCGGTATCGGTTTCTCCGCTGTTGCCCAGGAACGCGTCTACCTGATCGACCAGCGCGACGTCGTCGCCAAGTCGGGTTTCGGCCTGTGCTGGCGTGATGGCTACTGGACCCCGGCTGCTGCTGCTGCCGACAAGGCCGGTTGCGAGTGCGACAAGGACCTGCTGCCGAAGGAAGCCTGCGAGCCGAAGACCGCCGCCGCTCCGGCTGCTGCCGCTGCTGCCGCTGGCGTGAAGCCGTCGGGTGAGAAGATCACCGTCGCTGCTGACGCCCTGTTCGACTTCAACAAGGCTGTCCTGCGTCCGGCCGGCAAGGCCAAGCTCGACGAGCTGGTCTCCAAGGCCAAGGCCATCAAGCTGGAAGTGATCCTGGCCGTTGGCCACACCGACCGTATCGGTGGTGACGCCTACAACCAGAAACTGTCCGAGAAGCGCGCTGCCGCTGTCAAGGAATATCTGGTTGCCAAGGGTATCGAAGCCAACCGTGTTTACACCGAAGGCAAGGGCGAGAAGCAGCCGGTTACCGGCGACAAGTGCAAGGGCAACGCCAAGACCAAGGCCCTGATCGACTGCCTGCAGCCGGATCGTCGCGTTGATATCGAAGTCATCGGCACCAAGTAATCGGCCGGCACTTCAAGGAGAGCCCTGCTTCGGCAGGGCTTTTTTTTGTCCGGAGAATCCTCGTCGCGCTGTCTGCGGCAATAACGAATGGCATACTGCAAGCCTTGCCTGTCGGGATAAAAATCATGCAATCACGCTTTTTCATGGTCGCCGCCGCCTGCCTGTTGTGGGCCGGCGTCGCACTGGCCCAGGTCAATATCAATACGGCCACGCGGGAAGAACTCGATGCGCTTAAAGGCATTGGCGAGGCCAGGGCCAATGCCATCATCAAGTATCGCCAGGAGCACGGGCCCTTCAAGTCGGTTGGTGAGCTGAAAAATATTCCGAACTTCCCTGATTCGTTGGTCGGCAAACTGGGCAAGAAGATCACTGTTGGCGGCACCGCCAATTCGCCGGCCGCACCGGCCAGGGAGCGCCCGGCCATAGGGCCGGCTGCCGTCTCGGCAGAGCGGATGCCGCCATCGCTTACCCGTGAGGTGGCTCGACCTGCCTCGCCCGCCATGCCGGCCCGGCCTGCGTCCGACTCGCCGGCCGCACCTGCCGCACCGGCCGTCCCGGCCATAGTCAAGCCGGCCGCCCCGATGGTGCCGGCGGCTTCTCCGAAGTCCGGTGTTCCAGCCCGCCCGGCGATGCCGGGCAAGCCGGCGGTTCCCGCCGCATCGCGGGAGGCACCTGCGGTACCCGATGTGCCGCCGGCGCACCCGGCATCGCCTGCCGCTCCGGCCGTGCCTGCACAGCCGGCCAGACCAGCCCGGCCAGCCGGGCTCAACTGACCGTCGCGATAAACGGTTGAGGCTTTCTTGAGCGAGTGTCTTTTCCTCTGCGCCACGAACCGGCTGGCGCAAACCCTGCGTAGCGAAGTGCCGGGCGGCCAGTCGGTATGGCGGACCCGTCAGGCGCTGACGGCCGGGCAATGGCTGGCGACGCTGGCCGACGAGGCACTGCTCAGCGGCATTGCCGATCTGCCTCTGGGGCTCGATGCATTTTCCGAGCGATTGCTTTGGGAAAAAGTGATTGTTGCCTCCTTGTCCGAGGCTTCACCGCTCTTTGATTTGCAGGGTATGGCGGGGGCTGCAGCCGAGGCGCAGGCTCTGACCCGCATCTGTAAGATCAGTCCGCAAGGGAGCGGACTGTCCGATGAGGCCCGGCTGTTCATCGGCTGGCAGGCGGAGTTTGAAAAGCGTTGCCGGAGCAAGGGCTGGATCGATCAGGCCGGGCTCCACCGGCAAGTGATCGCCTTGATTGAAGCCGGCTACTTCAGCTTGCCGGACAGCGTTGCCTTTGTCGGTTTTGATCGCACCACGCCGCTTGAGCGTGACCTCATGGCGGCACTGACCGGGCGGGGTGTCGAGGTTGATGCCGCGCCGGGGTTTCCCTTTGATCGCAGCGCGCACGCGGTGGTCGCCTGCGCCGACAGCGATGCCGAATGCAGTGCCGTGGTCGCCTGGGCGCAGGCTCGGCTGGCGGCTAACCCGGCCTGCCGCCTCGGTATCGTGGCGCCCGACCTGGCTGGTGTGCGAGACCGGCTGGAATTCCGCCTCGATGATGCTCTGCATCCCGCGTTCATCCGCCCCGATGCAGCCGAAGTGCCGCGCTGTTTCAATTTTTCCCTCGGTCGAGCCCTGGCTGATTTGCCGCTGATCCGTGTGGCACTCGACCTGCTGGCGCTCGGTAGTGGCCGGGCCAAGGTTGAGCAAAGCCGGTTGTCCGCCTTGCTCCTGGCTGGTGGCTGGGCGGCCAGTGATGGCGAGGCGGATGGGCGGGCGCGGCTCGATGCTGCGATGCGCCGCGATCTGCCCTATTTCACCACGCTGCCAGCCTTGGTTCGTCTGGCCCGGCGTCTGGCCGAGAGTGAGGCGCCGCTATGCCCGCTGACGGTGGATGGGCTCGATGCCTTGGCCGTAACGGCTGCTGCCGCCAGTCGCAAGGTGCCACCGGGGCAGTGGGCTGGGGTCTTTCGCCAATGTCTGAAAGCGGCCGGCTGGCCCGGTGACCGTTCGCTTTCCAGTCACGAATTCCAGGCACGCCGTGCCTTCGCTGAAGTCCTCGACAGCTTCGGTCGGCTCGATGGCTTGCTCGGTCCGCTGGCCTTCGCCGAAGCGGTACGGCGTCTGGCGCAACTCTGCCGGCAGCGCCTGTTTCAGCCCGAAACGCGAGGCCAGCCGGCGATTCAGGTGCTGGGCGTGCTGGAAAGTGCCGGCCTCGCCTTCGATGCCCTGTGGGTGATGGGCATGAACGATGACCTGTGGCCGCCACCGCCACGTCCTAATCCACTGCTGCCCGCCGAACTGCTGCGGGAAGCCGGGGCGGCGCATGCCAGCGCCGAGGTTGAGCTTGATTTCGCTCGGCGGGTGCATGCCCGCTTGGCAAATTCCGCCCCGGAAGTGACTTTTTCCTTCGCCCAGGCCGATGGCAATCGCGTCTTGCGGCCGAGTCCGCTGATCGCCGGGATTCCGGCCGCTGCTTGTGCCCCGGTGACAATCGATCGGCTGGCTCTCCGGATGGCCGGGGAATCCGTTGCAGCCATCGAACTGATTGATGACGCAACAGCGCCGCCGGTCGCGGCCGGCGAAAAGGTCTCGGGTGGCAGTTGGGTGTTGCGTGCCCAGGCCATCTGCCCGGCCTGGGCCTATTACCAGTTCCGGCTGGGTGCTACGGCGATGGAGGAGCCAGTCGAAGGGCTTGATCCGGCCGCCCGTGGCACGTTGGTGCACGAGGCGCTGGAGGCTTTCTGGCTGACCGTAGGCTCATCCGCAGGGCTTGCCGCGCTGGGCGAGACGGGCCGACCGGGGGCTATCGAAGGGGCGGTCACCACGGCCTTGCAGAATTTCGAGCTGGATCGCCGCATTACCCTGCCGGCCCGTTTTCGTCAGCTCGAGGCGGCCCGGCTGGCCAAACTGATCGCCATCTGGCTGCAGGTGGAGGACAGGCGCGAGCTCGCCTTCGACGTGCTTGCCTGCGAGCAGGCGGCCGAAGTCGACATCGAGGACATCAAGGTCAAAATGGTGGTGGACCGTATCGACCAACTGGCCGATGGCCGGCAGATCATCATCGACTACAAGACCGGTGCGGCCATTGATACGAAAAACTGGGCCGGACAGCGCATTACCGAGCCGCAGCTGCCGATCTATGCGGCCTTGGTCAATGAGGATGTGGCCGCCGTCGTTTTCGCCAAGGTTCTGCTCGACAAGCCGGGCTTTGCCGGCGTCGCCGACGAAAAGGACATCCTGCCCGGCGTCCAGGGCATTGGCGACGACAAGCAGAAAATTTTCGACCCGGCTGAATTTCCCGACTGGGTCGCAGTCATCACCCACTGGCGCGAACGGCTGCATGCAGTGGCCAAGGAAGTGAAGGAAGGGCAGGCAGGTGTCGTCTTCGCCGACGAAAAGGGACTGCAATACTGTGAAGTGCTGCCTTTGCTCCGCCTGCCGGAAAGGCGTCGCTTGCTGGCGCAACTCAATTCATGAATAGCGTCATCAATCGACTCGACGAAGACAGCCTTGCCCGGCAGCGTGCGCTCGACCTTGCCTCCTTCATTGTCGAGGCCCCGGCCGGAGCAGGCAAGACCGAGTTGCTGACGCAGCGCACCCTGCGCCTGCTGGCGGTGGTCGAGCATCCCGAGGAGGTGTTGGCCCTGACCTTCACCAACAAGGCGGCGACCGAGATGCGCGATCGTATTCTCGGCAGTCTGGAACGGGCCGCACGCGGTGAGATGCCGGTCGAGGCGCATAAGCAGCTGACCTTCGGCCTGGCGCAGCAGGTATTGGCCCACGATGCGGCGCAGGGCTGGCAACTGCTGGGTCATCCCGGCCGCCTGCGCATCACAACGCTCGATGCGCTGTGCGCCAGTCTGGCCCGGCAGATGCCCTATCTCAGCCGTTTCGGGGCGCAGCCCGGGGTCAGTGAGGATGCCGAGGCGCATTATGCGACGGCGGCACGGCGGACGCTGGAAATGGTCGAGTCGGGCGGGGCTGATGCCGACATCGTGGCCGAGGCGCTGGCCTTCATGGACAACAATGCGGGGCGATTGGAAAAGCTGTTGATCGCCATGCTCGGCCGGCGCGACCAATGGCTGCACCACGCTTCCCGTATTGAGAGTGGGGCGATGAAAGGTGAGGTCGAGGCGGGTTTTTCGGCACTCATCGAGCGCGATCTGGCGGCCGTCGGTGCTTTGTTCAATGTCCGGATGCAAACCCTGCTCATGCCGCTGGCGCGCTTCGCTGCAGCCAATGTGGCGGATGGTCATGCGCCGATTGCCGACTGGCATGAACACCTGCGTTCGAGCATCACCGATCTGTCGCGCTGGCAGGCGGTGGCGGGGCTGTTGCTGACCGGCACAGGAACCTTGCGCAAGACGGTCGATAAACGCATTGGCTTCCCGGCCGACAAGTCATTCGCCGACCAGAAAAAAGCCATGCTCGAACTGCTTGGTGAGCTGCGTGGCGTGGCCGGACTGGAAGCGGTGCTGGCCATGCTGGTCAAGCTGCCACAGCCGGAACTGAGCGAGGCCGAATGGTCCACCGTCGAGTGTTTCTCGCGCCTCTTGCGGCTGGCTGCCGGACAACTATGGCTGGCCTTCCAGGAAGCCGGTGAGGTTGATTTCATCGAGATTTCAGCGCGGGCCGGACTGGCCCTTGGCGATGACGAAGCGCCGACCGATCTGGCGCAGGCCCTCGATTACCGCATCCGTCACCTGCTGGTTGACGAGTTTCAGGACACCAGCCCGAGCCAGGTCGGTCTCATCGAAAAGCTCACCCGGGGCTGGATGCCCGACGACGGCCGGACGCTGTTCGTGGTCGGCGACCCGATGCAGTCGATCTATCGCTTCCGCAAGGCTGATGTCGGCCTGTTCCTGCGCGTCCGCGAACGCGGTATCGGCGATATCCGTCTCCACCATCTGCGCCTGTTCCGCAACAACCGCTCCTTTCCGGCCATTGTTGATTGGGTGAATGCCGCCTTTCCCGGCATCTTTCCTGTCGCTGACAGTCCTGAAGCAGGGGCCGTGCGCTATGCCGAATCGGCGGCGACCCGGCCGCCGCGTCATGATGCGGCAGTTGTTATACATCCCGTTATCGAGCGGACCGGCAGTGATTCGGCTGGTGACGAGGCCCGCTGCATCCTGTCCCTCATCCGTCAGGCACGGCGGGCGGCGCCGGATGAGCGTATCGCTGTCCTGGTCCGCGCCCGCAGTCATCTCGATGGGCTCGTCGCGGAAATCCGCCGTTGTGCACCGGACCTGCGTTTTCAGGCGGTCGACATTGAAGGGCTGGACGGTCGCCAGCATGTTCAGGACTTGCTGACGCTATTCCGCGCCCTGCATCACCGCGCTGACCGTGTGCACTGGCTGGCCTTGCTGCGCGCCCCTTGGTGCGGCCTGAAACTGGCTGATCTGCACGGGCTGGCCGCTGACGATCGGAAATCGACGATCTGGCAACTGATGCAGGACGAGGCTCGCCTCGCCCGTCTGTCGGCTGATGGCCGGCAACGGCTGGGGCATCTGCGCGAGGTGCTGCAACTGGCTTTTGCGGGGCGCGCCCGGCAGCATCCGCGCCGCTGGCTGGAAGGTGTCTGGCTGATGCTCGGCGGCCCGCGCTGTCTTGATGCGCCGGATGCGCTGAAAGACGTCGATGCTTTCTTTGCCTTGGTGGACAAGCTGGCGTCGGCACGTCAACTCACTGCCGAGACGCTGGCTGCCCACGCTGCCGAACTGTATGCGCCGGCTGATCCGCTTGGCCACGCGGTGCAGTTGATGACCGTGCACAAATCCAAGGGCCTTGAATTCGATACCGTGATCCTGCCCGGCCTGCATCGCGAAACCGGCGGCAACGAGAGCAGCCTGCTGCTCTGGGATGAAGTGGCCGGGGCCGACGGAGAGGAACATCTGCTGGTTGCCCCGATCAAGCAGAAGGGCGCCGGCAACGGTGAGCCGACGGCCTACGATTACCTCAAAAAGTTCGAAGCCGAGCGCGCGGCCCATGAGGCGGAGCGCCTCCTCTATGTGGCTGCCACCCGCGCCATCCGTCAGCTGCATCTGGTCGGCGTCGCCGTGGCCGATGATCAGAAGGACGACGGGCTCAAGCCGCCGCCAGCCGGAACGCTCCTTGACTTGCTGTGGCCGGGAATCGCCCAGCCGGTGTTTGTGGCGGCGCTGGCGAGGGACGACGGGGCGGCTGCCGAGGTCGGCGGGATCGACCCGGCCACCTTCGTTTCGTCACTTGTCCGCCTGCGTCAGGCCACACTGCCGGATAGTCTGGCCGTCCTGCCCGAAGGGCTGCGCCCGGCGGACAATCCCCTTGGTGTTGACGAGGTGGAAACGTCACTGTCGCTGGAAGCCTCGGTTGGAACGCTGGTTCATCGTTATCTCGAATTGATCGCCCGGAGTGGCCTTGAACACTGGTCAATGGAGCGCGTCGCGGCGCTGCTGCCGGTCTGCCAGCGCTGGCTGGCCGGGCAGGGTCACGCCGCGGAGATGGCGGCCAGTGGTGCGGCCGAAGTCATCGCTGCGCTGCAGACAACGATCGGCTCAGAGAGTGGCCGCTGGGTGCTGGCCAGGCATCCCGAGGCGGCAGCCGAGCAGGCATGGAGCAACCGCGAGGGAGAGCTGGCGGTCAATCACGTGATCGACCGGGTTTTTGTGGTCGATGGCTGCCGCTGGATCATCGACTACAAGACCGTCAGAGGGGCGGATAGCGAATTGCCGCAGCGTGCCGCCAGCCATCGGGGGCAGCTTGATCGCTATGCCAGCCTGTTCGCCGGAGCGGGGTTGCCGGTCAGGCGGGCAATTTTCTTTCCCTGCCAGGGATGCCTGGTTGAACTCGACGGTGCTAAGTGATCTGCCGCTCCTTGACCTAGCCTGCACGCTGCTTCGTTCGAGATGCTGCGCATGCCTAGAGGGTAAAGTGTTTATCGGTCATATATCCACAGCGACTATAATGCTATTCTGCCGCAATGGCAGAGAGGGTTTGGCTCTCGCCCGGGCGAATCAAGCGTTGGGGTAAATTGCCGGATTTGTTGCCGTTTTTTTGCCCGTTCGGATGGGGTGGTGTCAGCTATCAATCAAATTCCAGTTCGCCCTCGGGCGTTCGCCTGCTTGCCGTGATCAAGCCACTTCGGGCGATTCAGGCCGGTCGGGCCTTTGCACTGCTGGCGGCGATTTTTGTGCTGGCCTTCGGGGTGGCCGTGATGCGCCTTGCGCTCGATCAGCAACGCGTCATCGAAGCGACCAGCCGGCTGCAGGAGCAAACCGTCCCCGAGATCATCCGTTTTCAGCGTCTGGCCCGGAATCTCGAACAATTACGCCAGGAAGGTGAGCGCGTTTTTGCCGTCAGTTCACATACCGCGCGGCAGCAGTCGATGTTCGTCGTGACCCTGGTCGCAAGTCACCCCAGTATTCTCGAACATCCCGCGGCGGCGACCCTGGCCCGCGAAACTGAACAGTTTCTGGGCGATGTTGTGCGTCAGGCCAAGCTCGACGAGCGCCGTCCGGCCACCCGCTACGATGAGTGGCAGCGCCTTGCCAAGCGCCTCGGATCCGCCGTTGACGAGGTGCTGGTCGAAGGCATAAACCTCGCCAACAAGGATCTCAATGTGGCGACCAAGGCCATGCAACTGGCCCGTTACAAACTGATGCTGGTCCTTCTTCTGGTCGGTGTGTTCCTGCTGGTATTCATGGTGCTGGTGCGCCGCCACCTGATTTATCCGCTGCAGCGAATCAATCTCGCCTTGTCGACGCTGAGTGCCGATCGCCCGGCCCCGGAGTTCGCGGCATCGACCATGCTGGAAATCCAGGCAGTCGAGAACGCCATCTGCGAACACCATGCCTTGCTGATCCAGAATGATGCCAGCCGGCAGGTTTTGGAAAGGCTGGCCAACAAGGATGGTTTGACCGGGCTCATGAACCGTCGTCATTTCATGCAGTCGGCAGAAGTTGAATTGCAGCGTGCCCAGCGCTATCGGCGACCGGTGACGGTGGCCATGGCCGATCTGGATTTTTTCAAGAAACTCAACGATACCTACGGCCATGCCGCTGGCGATGCCGTGCTGCGCGCCTTTGCCGATCTGGTCCAGGATACTTTGCGCCAGTCTGATCTGGTCTGCCGCTACGGGGGCGAAGAGTTTGCCTTCCTATTCCCGGAAATCGGGCCGGCCGAGACGGAAAGGCTGGCTGAACGTCTGCGCGTCCGCTGCGCCGATATGGAAGTGGCCCTGCCCGATGGTCGCGCCGTCAAGGCTACGGTCAGCATTGGCCTGGCCGATGCCAGCGAGTGCCCCATTGACATCGCTTTCAAGCAGGCTGACGAGGCGCTCTACGAGGCCAAGCACCTTGGCCGCAACCAGGTAGTACTGGCCGGCCCGCAGTGTTTGCTGCCGGCTTCCAGCCCTGAGCCGGATTCGCTGACGGGTCACCTGTTCTGACTGGTTGAACCGGTGCTTTTGTGGCAAGCTGGGCTTTCCGGCCCAGTGTCTGGATGCTGCCATGCTGTTGCTCAACTCCCTTTGCCGTACGCTCTTCTGCCTGCTGACCCTGCTCGCAATGCCCGCCTTTTCGGCTGATGTGGCCGCGGCCCGTTTGTCGGCCGAAACGGTCGAAGTTGATTATCGCAATGGCACCTATTTTGCCCGTCTCGGTTTTTTTGTGGCCGCGTCGCCGGCCGTCGCCATCGAGGTGCTGACCGACTTCAATCATATGGCCGGGGTTGTTCCCAATCTTGAGTCAAGCCAGATCGTCTCGCGTCGGGACAACGTCTATGTGGTCAGGCAACGTGGCCGGGCGAGTTTTGGCCCCTTTTCCTTCCCCTTCGAGTCCGTGCGCCAGATCGAGGTGCATGCCGATGGGCGCATCCTCGCCCACGCCCTGAGCGGCACAACCAAGTACATGCGCAGCGAGCTCAGGGTGCATTCGGTGACCGGCGGTGCCCATGTCGATTATCAGATCGAGATGGTGCCGGACCGATGGATTCCGTCCAGTCTCGGGGTGAATTTCATGGGGCATGAACTGGCCGAACAGTTTTCTGCCCTGATCGGCGAAATGGAACGCCGTCAGAATATGGCCAGGGTGCGCTGAGTCAGCGCCACAGCACGCAGAGCCAGATGGCGGCGGCGTTGAGCAGGCTGAGGAGGACAGCGGCGCTGCCCATGTCCTTGGCACGCTTGGCCAGTTCGTTCATTTCCGGCGAGGCCTTGTCGACAACCGCTTCGAGCGCCGAATTAAGGATTTCAACGAGCAGGATGAGCAGGATGCTGCCGATCAGCAAGGCGCGCTCCACCCCCGATTTTGCCAATAGCAGGGCGAGCGGAATGGTCACGGCAGCGAGCAGGATTTCCTCGCGGAAAGCCGCCTCATGCCGCCACGCCGCGTGGAGCCCATCGCGGGAATAAGCGAGGGCGTTGATCAGCCGGGTAATGCCTTTCTTGCCCTTGAAGTCGGCCGCGCCGCTCACAGCTTTCTATCCAGCAGGGGCTTGAGAAAACGCCCGGTGTGGCTGGCCTTGCATTTGGCCACCTGTTCCGGTGTGCCGCTGACCAGAATGCGGCCGCCGCCGTCGCCGCCTTCCGGTCCGAGATCGACGATCCAGTCGGCGGTCTTGATGACATCAAGGTTATGCTCGATGACGACGATGGTGTTGCCGTGTTCGGCCAGGCGTTGCAAGACGGCCAGGAGCATTTCGATATCCTGGAAATGCAGGCCGGTGGTTGGTTCGTCGAGGATATACAGGGTCCGTCCGGTATCTCGCTTGGATAGTTCGAGGGCCAGCTTGACGCGCTGGGCTTCGCCGCCCGACAGCGTGGTCGCGCTCTGGCCGAGGGTGATGTAGCTGAGGCCGACATCGACGAGCGTTTGCAGCTTGCGGGCGATGACCGGCACGGCATCGAAGAATTCCCGGGCCTGTTCGACCGTCATGCCGAGGATGTCATGGATGGTCTTGCCCTTGTACTGGACTTCCAGCGTCTCGCGGTTGTAGCGCTTGCCGTGGCAGACGTCGCAGGGGACATAGATGTCGGGCAGGAAGTGCATCTCGACCTTGATCATGCCGTCACCCTGACAGGCTTCGCAGCGGCCGCCCTTGACGTTGAAGCTGAAGCGGCCCGGCCCGTAGCCACGGACACGTGACTCCGGCACTTGCGAGAACAGTTCGCGGATCGGGGTCAGCAGGCCAGTGTAGGTCGCCGGGTTGGAGCGGGGGGTGCGGCCAATCGGCGCCTGATCAACGTTGATGACTTTGTCGAACAGGTCGAGGCCGACGATTTCCTGATACGGCGCCGGTTCGGTCGTTGATCCGTAAAGGTGACGGGCGGCGGCCGCGTAGAGCGTATCGTTGATCAGGGTCGACTTGCCTGAACCGGAGACGCCGGTGATGCAGGTCAGGAGGCCGCCGGGAATTTCCAGGGTGACGTCCTTGAGGTTGTTGCCGCAGGCACCGACCACCTTGAGTTGTTTGTTGGGGTCCGCCACGCGCCGGGTCTTGGGGGCCGAGATCGATTTACGGCCGGACAGGTAGTCGCCAGTCATCGACAGCGGGTTGGCGGTGACTTCCGCCGGCGTGCCCTGAGCGACGATAGCCCCGCCATGGACACCCGCGCCGGGGCCGATATCGACGACGTAATCGGCGGAACGGATGGCATCCTCGTCATGTTCGACGACCAGTACGGTATTGCCCATGTCGCGCAGGTTCTTGAGCGTTTGCAGCAGGCGGTCGTTGTCGCGCTGGTGGAGGCCGATGGACGGTTCGTCGAGGACGTACATGACGCCGGTCAGGCCGGAACCGATCTGCGAAGCCAGACGAATGCGCTGCGCCTCACCGCCGGACAGGGTTTCGGCCGAACGCTCGAGGCAGAGATAATCGAGGCCGACATTGATCAGGAAACTGAGCCGGGCGGTGATCTCTTTCAGGATTTTGTCGGCGACCTGCGCCTTGTTGCCGGCCAGGGTCAGACAGTTGAAATAATTGCGCGTTTCGCCGAGCGGCTGGCGGCTGATTTCATGCAGTGTCTTTTCGCCGACGCGAACATGTCGCGCTTCGGTGCGCAGGCGGGTGCCGGCGCAGGTCGGGCAGGCCGAACTGCTGACGTATTTTGACAACTCCTCGCGCACCGCATTGGAGTCGCTGCCACGATAGCGCCGCTCGAGGTTGGGAATGATGCCCTCGAAACTATGGCTGCGGTCGAAGCGGGTGCCCTTCTCATTGAGGTAGCGGAAATTGATTTCCGTCTTGCCCGAGCCATAGAGGACCAGTTGGCGTTCGGCTTCAGTCAATTGCTCGAAGGGGGTGTCGACCGAGAAACCGTAATGGTCGGCCAGCGATTCGATGATCTGGAAGTAGAACTGGTTTTTCTTGTCCCAGCCACGAATCGCGCCAGCAGCCAGCGAGGCCGCCGGGTTGGTGACGACGCGTTTGGGATCGAAAAACTGGATGACACCGAGCCCGTCGCATTTCGGGCAGGCACCCATCGGGTTGTTGAAGGAAAAGAGGCGCGGTTCGAGTTCCTGCAGGGCGTAGGAACAGACCGGGCAGGCGAACTTGGCAGAGAACATGTGTTCCTTGCCATCCTCCATTTCGAGGGCGATGGCCCGGCCTTCGGCGTGGCGCAGCGCGGTCTCGAACGATTCGGCCAGGCGCTGGCGCATGTCATCGCGTACCTTGAGGCGGTCGACGACAACGTCCACCGTGTGCTTCTGCGTCTTGTTCAGCTTCGGCACGGCATCGAGTTCATAAACGCTGCCGTCGACGCGAACGCGGGCGAAGCCTTGGGCACGTAGTTCGGCGAAGAGGTCGAGTTGTTCACCCTTGCGGTTAGCGACTACCGGGGCAAGGATCATTAATTTCGTTTCGGCAGGCAGGGCCAGTACCGAATCGACCATCTGCGATACCGTCTGCGCTTCGAGCGGCAGGTTGTGTTCCGGGCAGTAGGGGGTTCCGGCGCGGGCGAAGAGCAGGCGCAGGTAGTCGTGGATCTCGGTGACGGTGCCGACGGTCGATCGCGGATTGTGCGAGGTCGCCTTCTGCTCGATGGAAATGGCCGGACTCAGGCCTTCGATCAGGTCAACATCGGGCTTTTCCATCAATTGCAGGAACTGCCGGGCATAGGCCGACAGCGATTCGACGTAACGGCGCTGGCCCTCGGCGTAAAGGGTGTCGAACGCCAGCGAGGATTTGCCCGAGCCGGACAGCCCGGTGATGACGATGAGCTGGTTGCGCGGCAGGTCGAGATTGATGTTCTTTAAATTATGGGTGCGCGCGCCGCGAATGCGGATGAATTCCATCGCTGTGGCCGGAGGATTGGGGAGGTGGAAACTATACTCAAAAGCCGGCCCTTGTACAGCACTGGCTGGATAAAAAAACAGTATTTGTTGTGCACCAATCCTGGCGGCGATCTATGGCGCGCCGCGCTCGAAGATTTCCTGCTCGATCAGCCAGCGGCCGTTGATCTGGCGAAGTTGCCACTGCTTGGTGCCGATTTCGGACAGTTCGCCGTCTTCGAAGTGTTGCGAAAAGCTGACTACGGCCCGCCCGTCGCTCTCGAGTTCGATGTTCGGCTGGCCGAAACGGAGGACTGCCTGGTCGGTTTTTCCCTGCACCATGCGCAGGCGTCGCGTCTGCCAGCGTAGTGCCGGGGTGCCACTGCCCGAAAAGGCGGCGGCATAGTGCGTCAGGTAGGCATCGAAATTACGCATCATCCAGGCCTCATGCCAATGCTCGAAGAGCGTGAGTAATTCTTTTTCCGGGCTGACATGGCGTGGCTCGACGAGGCGTGAGGCAAGTAGTGGGCTGCGCCTTGCCGGTTCTTCAAGGTCGTGGAGGGCGGCTGGCGGGGGCGGTATGTCAAGGCGCGAGCTTCCCCGCCAACTGGCGCAGCCAGCTAGCGACAGTCCGATAACGAGCAGGGTCAGGCCGAGGTGGGGCCGGCAGGATAAAACGCTAAAGTCTGGCATTATGACAAATGGGTAATTAGGCCCCGGCAGTGTAGCTCAGTTCGTCAGGGTTTTGATCCTTGTCCGAGGGCAAGTGAGGTTTGGGCTGGGGGTTCCGGGGGGCGCTGGCACACCGTCTGCCGCGCTGTCGGATGGCGCAAACCTGCTAATATTCCTTTTCCGCTGCGATGCAACAATTACAAAAGACCATGTCACCCCCAACTGACCGCATGAGCCCCGAGGAACGCCGCGCCGGCGCCTCCCTCGCTTCCATCTTCGCCCTCCGCATGCTCGGGCTTTTTCTCATCCTGCCGGTGTTCTCGGTCTATGCGAAAACCTTGCCCGGGGGCGATAACCTTGCCCTGGTCGGCTTCGCGCTGGGTGCCTATGGCCTGACCCAGGCGGTGTTCCAGATTCCCTATGGCATCGCCTCGGATATTTTCGGGCGCAAGCAGGTCATTGTCGTCGGCCTGCTCATCTTCGCGCTGGGCAGTTTTGTCGCCGCCTGGGCACCGGACATGACATGGATCATCGTGGGCCGCGTCCTCCAGGGAGCCGGGGCAATCTCGGCGGCGGTGACGGCACTGGCGGCTGATCTGACGCGTGAGGAGCACCGGACCAAGGTGATGGCGATGATCGGCTCGTCAATTGGTCTGGTCTTTGCCCTGTCGCTGGTCGGTGCCCCGATTCTTTATGGCTGGATCGGCATGGCCGGGCTATTCATCATGACCGGCATTCTGGCGCTGGCTGCCATCATCCTGCTGCTCAAGGCGGTACCCCCGGCACCGCCGCCGCATGGTCATGCCAAGCTGCCGCTGCGTCAGGTGGTGCTCGATCCCGATCTGATCCGCCTCAATGTCGGTATTTTTGTCCTCCACATGGTGCAGATGGCCATGTTCGTCGTCCTGCCCCATGCGCTGGTCAACCACGGCGGGCTGGAAGCGGCAGCGCACTGGCAGGTTTATCTGCCGGCCGTGCTCTTTTCCTTCGCCATCATGGTTCCGGCCATTATTGCCGCCGAGCGCAAGGACAAGATGCGGCCTATTTTCCTGGCCGCCGTTGGGCTACTCGTCGTCGTCCAGTCCGGCCTGCTGATCTACAGTGAAAGTCTGTGGGCCCTGGCCCTCTGGCTCACCCTGTTTTTTGTCGCCTTCAACGTCCTCGAGGCCACGCTGCCTTCGCTCGTTTCGCGTACCGCCCCGCCCAGCGCCAAGGGCGCTGCCCTCGGGGTGTACAACACGACCCAGGCGCTTGGCCTGTTTATCGGTGGTGCAGCGGGTGGCTATATTGCGCAGCATTTCGGCGATAATGCGGTATTTGCTGCATGCACCGGGCTGGTTCTGGTCTGGCTGGTGGTGGCGAACTCAATGAATTTTCCGCAACGGCGTGTGACCGCCGCGGCGACACAATCTGTTCAGGAGACATAACAATGGCATCGGTAAACAAGGTGATTCTCGTCGGCAATCTGGGCAAGGATCCGGAAGTCCGCTACACCGCCAGCGGCGAGGCAATGTGCAACTTCAGCCTGGCGACGACGGATAGCTGGAAGGACAAGGCCACTGGCGAGAAGAAAGAACTGACCGAATGGCATCGTGTGTCTTTCTTTGGCAAGCTGGCGGAAATCGCCGGCCAGTATCTGAAGAAGGGTTCGCAGGTCTACGTTGAAGGCAGCCTGCGCACGCGCAAGTGGACCGACAAGGAAGGCCAGGAACGTTACACCACGGAAATCCGTGGCGACGAAATGAAGATGCTTGGCTCGCGCCAGGGGATGGGCGCACCGGCTGGCGGTGGCGGCGGTTATGACAGCGAGCCGACCGATTACTCGCCGGCCCCGGCCAAGAACAAGCCGAAGCCCTCGTTTGACGATCTCGGCGACGATATTCCGTTCTGACAGTGGTATTGCATGCGCCGCCCAGCTTACGCGGCGCGACTTCTTTTCACCTGAGGTAAAAGAGCATGGCCAGCGCCGTCACCTTCAAGATTCTCGAAGACATCGCCCGCGATCTTTCCGGCAATGAAATCACTTTTCCGACCTTCCTCGACATTACCTTCCAGGTGCGCGCTGCGCTGAAGGACCCGAATCTCAATGTCGAGCAGTTGTCGAAGCTGGTTGGCGCCGAGCCACTGATGAGCGCCAAGATCATCCGCATGGCCAACTCGGTGGCGATGAACCCGAGCGGTCGCGAGATCGCCGACGTGAAGAGCGCCATTGTCCGTGTCGGCATGGAGGCGGTGCGTACGGTGTCATTTGCCGTGGCCATGGAGCAGTTGCTCAAGTCGAAGCAGATGCAGCCCTTCGAGAATCTGTCCCATATGCTCTGGGAACATACCTCGCACGTCGCCGCCCTGTGCCGCGTACTGGCTCGCAAGATGGCCAAGATCAACGGTGACGAGGCGATGTTTGCCGGTCTGGTGCACGATCTCGGCGTTTTCTACCTGATGTCGCGGGCCGCCAATTTCCCCGAGTTGACCAACGACAAGGTTGAATTGCATGGTCTTCTGGTCGGCTGGCACGACAACATCGGTCACGCCCTGCTCTCGGCAATGGGCTTGCCGGAATCAGTACTCGAGGCGGTCAGGGATCACGAGACCGAGCGCGAAGTCAAGGCTATCGACAACCTCTCCAATGTGCTCTACATCGCCAACAAGATCGCCAATCGAACGTCCAGCTGGCGCGATGCCGAACTGGATGGCGAGATCGATACCTCGATGCTCGACACCTTGTTTGATGCCGAGACGCTGGCCGAGATCATCGAAGAGTCGGAAGAAGAAGTTCATTCGCTGAAGGCGGCACTCGGGGGCTAACCCCGACTATTTGAAGTGGCCCGCTCGAAAGGCCACCGGATCGACAGGGAGCAGTGAAGATGAGCAGTCACCAAGCGACAGGGGATGGTTCCGGCCAGCGTTTTGCCGCCCTGGCCTTGGCCGCCCTCGGCGTGGTTTATGGTGATATCGGCACCAGCCCCTTGTATGCGGTCAAGGAGGTGTTTGCCGGCAATCATCCGATTCCGGCCACCATTGGCAATATCTACGGCAGCCTGTCGCTCTTCTTCTGGGCGCTCATCATTGTCGTGTCGATCAAGTACGTCAGCTTCATCATGCGCGCCGACAACCGTGGCGAGGGGGGCATCATGGCGCTTATCGCGCTGGCCCTGCATACGGCGCAAGACAAGCCACGACAAACCAAGCTGATCATGATCTTCGGCGTCCTCGGGGCCGCCATGTTCTACGGTGACGGCATGGTCACCCCGGCCATTTCTGTACTGTCGGCCGTCGAGGGGCTGGAGATCATCACGCCGGCCTTCAAATCCTTTGTCATTCCGATCACCATGGTCGTGCTCTTCGTGCTGTTCTTCGTGCAACGGCGGGGCACGGCGCTGGTCGGCGCCTTTTTTGGCCCGGTCATGCTGCTCTGGTTCGCCGTGCTGGCTCTTCTCGGCTTGCACAACATCATCGAGCATCCGGCCATCCTGTTGGCGATCAACCCGATTTACGGGGTCGAATTTCTCCTCGACAACAAGGCGATGTCGCTGGTCGCCATGGGTAATGTGGTACTCGCTGTGACCGGGGCCGAGGCGCTCTATGCCGATATGGGCCATTTTGGTCGCAAGCCGATTTCCCGTGCCTGGTTCTTTTTTGTTCTGCCGGCGCTGGTGCTCAATTACTTTGGCCAGGGTGCACTGATCCTGGTAGACCCGGAGGCGGCCAAGAATCCCTTCTTCCTGTCGGCCCCTGAGTGGGCGTTGATTCCCCTCGTTGCGCTGGCCACCGTGGCTACCGTCATCGCCTCGCAGGCGGTCATCTCGGGCGCCTTCTCGGTGACCCGGCAGGCCATGCAGCTCGGTTTTGTGCCGCGCATGGAGGTGCAACATACCTCTGACCGGGAGCAGGGCCAGATCTACCTGCCGGCGGTCAACTGGGGCCTGATGGTCGCCGTGATGATCCTTGTCCTCGGGTTCAAGTCGTCGAATAATCTGGCCGCCGCCTACGGCATTGCGGTGACTGGCGACATGGTGATCACCTCGATTCTCGCCACGGTGGTTGTTGCCAAGGTCTGGAAATGGGGCTGGGTCAAGGCCGGTCTGGTCTTCGCCTGTTTCCTCTCGGTTGAACTCGTCTTTCTCGCCGCCAATATCCTCAAGATTCCCGATGGCGGGTGGTTCCCGCTGATCGCCGGGATGGGCGTCTTCATCCTGATGATGACCTGGAAGCGGGGTCGCCAGTTGCTCTCCGAGCGACTCAAGGGCGAGCGTCTCGAATTGTCGATGTTCCTCGACTCACTCGGTTCGTCGATGCCGACCCGGGTCGCCGGGACTTCCGTCTTTCTCAATGCCGATCCGAAGGGCGTGCCGCATGCCCTGCTCCACAACCTGATGCACAACAAGGTGCTGCACGAACGCGTCGTGCTGCTTTCGGTACAGTTCTTCGATGTCCCTTATGTGCCCGATATCGACCGGGTCGAAGTGCGCCAGCTCAAGGAGAATTTCTGGAGCGTCATCGTCCAGTACGGATTCAAGGATGACCCCAATGTGCCGGCGGCACTGGCCTTGTGCGCCGATGCCGGGCTCGAGTTCAGCGCGCTCGAAACCTCGTATTTCATCGGTCGCGAAACCTTGATTCCGCGTCTCGGTTCGGAAATGGCCTTCTGGCGTGAAAAGCTATTCATCGCCATGTTCCGCAATGCCGGATCGGCCACGGCCTTCTTCAAGATTCCGAGTAACCGGGTGGTCGAACTGGGAACGCAAGTGGTTCTTTAGCCCCTGGCTTTCAGGATCGAGTAAAGGCGGCGCTTGGCCGATCCTTGATTCAGCCCTAAAGCCGGCGGATTTTTTCGAGCAGGGCGGTTGTTGATTTCTGGTGAATGAACGGGATCGAATGAACGGTGCCGCCCCAGCCGCGCACTTCGTTGCAGCCGACAATCTTGTCTACCGGCCAATCGCCGCCTTTGACCAGCATTTCGGGCCGGCATTCGAGGATGCGCTGCAACGGGGTATCCTCATCGAACCAGGTAACCAGCGAGACACATTCGAGGGCAGCCATGACGGCCAGCCGGTCGGCCAGCGCATTGACCGGCCGGTCGTCACCCTTGCCCAAACGCTTCACTGAGGCATCGGTGTTGAGCGCCACAATCATCGTTGTGCCGAGCGCCGCCGCCTGGGCCAGATAGGTCACATGGCCACGGTGCAGGATGTCGAAGCAGCCATTGGTGAAGACCAGCGGCCGGGCGAGTTGAGCGGCGCGGGTGGCTAACTGGTCGGGCGGACAGATTTTCGCTTCAAAAGCGGGGGCGGCGTAGGTCATGGCGAGTCGGTCGATGGAGAACAGGGTGCCATTTTAGTGCCAGTTGGCCGATGCTGCCGGACTGTCATTCGGATCGCCTGTCATTGCCTTGTAACATCGGCTGGCTAGTGTGCCAGCCACCGCATCGCTACCACGGAATTCAATTGCTCTCGTTCCGGCATCGCAATCTCCCGATTCTCCTTCCGATTCTTGTCGTCGCCACGCTGGCCGCCTGTTCTCCCCGGCAGATGGTGGTCGGCAGCCTTGCCGATGAACTGGCGGGGCAGGGGAGGGGCAGCGAAAGCGATCTTGATCTGGCCCGTGACGCCAGTGCTTTCTACCTGAAACTCTCCGAGTCAGTGCTGCGTAGCGATCCTGGCCATCGTGCCCTGGCCGAGTCGGTGGCTGGTGGGTTCACCCAATATGCCTATGCCTTCGTTTCTTTCGAGGCCGATCGACTCGAAGCGAAGGATGCCAGGGCGGCCGAGCGATTGCGACGCCGTGCTGCGCAGCTTTATCGCCGGGCGCACCAGCATGCGATGATGGCCCTGGAAAAGAATTCGCCAGGTTTTGCCCGCGCCCTCTACGCCGCGCCGGGGGCTGACCAGCCAAAGTTGCTCCCGGGCCAGGTGGGCCTTGCCTACTGGGCGGCCGCCGCGTGGGGAGGCTGGATTTCATTGTCCAAGGATGATCCGGAGGTGGTGGCTGACCTGCCGCAGGCGGTCCGCCTGGCTAACCTTGCCTGGCAGGTCGATCCAGCCTGGGGCGGCGGGTCGCTGACCGGCTTGCTGGCGACGTTCGAGGCGGCCCGGCCAGGGGGAAACCAGAAACTGGCATTGGCCTGGTTTGATCAGGCGATCAGCCAGGGGGGCGGGAGCAATGCCGGTGCTCTGGTCGGCAAGGCGGAAGGGCATGCCCTGCCGACAGGCGATCGTGTCTTGTTCGACAGCCTGCTCAATCAGGCAGTGGCCATCAAGGATGCCCCGGATAGCCAGCAGGCACTGGCCAACGAGGTCATGCGCCGACGTGCGGCATGGCTGCTTGAGCAGTCACCAGATCTGTTTTGAACGACGAGAATTCCCGGAGAGAAAAATGAAGATCAAACTGGCCGCATTCCTGCTCGGTGCGATGTTTGCCGTGACTGCAGTGGCTGCCGACAAGCAATTGCGGATTGGTACGCTGGCCCCGAAAAATTCGCTTTACCACCGTCAGTTGATGGACCTGGGTGAAGCCTGGCGTACGGCCCAGGGCGGCAGTGCCAAATATCTGGTGTACCCGGATGGCAGCCAGGGCGGTGAGACGGACATGGTGCGCCGGATGCGCATCGGCCAGTTGCAGGGCGGCCTGCTTTCGGTGGTTGGCCTGCGCGAGATCGAGCCATCGATAGCCGCGCTGCAGAACATGCCGATGATGTTCCGGAGTTGGGAGGAGGTCGACTATGTCCGGGAGAAGATGCGTCCGGCCATGGAAAAGCGCTTCCTCGACAAAGGCTTCATCGTCCTGGCCTGGGGGGATGCCGGCTGGGTTCGCTTCTTCAGCAAGGAAGCTGCCTTCGCACCGAACGACTTCAAGAAGATGAAATTTTTTGCCTGGGGGGCAGAAGCCGACCAGCAGGAAATCATGAAGAGCCTCGGCTATACGCCGGTGCCGCTGGAAACGGCAGACATTCTGCCGGCCATCCAGACCGGGATGATCAATGCCGTGCCATCGACGCCCTACTTTGCGCTGGCGACGCAGGTTTACACCACCGCCGGCAACATGCTGGACCTGAACTGGGCCCCCGTGGTCGGGGCGCTGATCATTACCAAGAAGGCCTGGGACGAACTGACCCCGGAAGGTCAGGCCAGCGTTCGCGAGGCTGGCAGCAAGGCGGGTGTGCAGTTGCGCGCCAAGGCACGGCAGGAGGTTGATGAGGCGGTCGAGGCGATGAAAAAACGGGGCCTGACGGTTAATCGACCCAATCCCGAACAGATGAAGGAGTGGAGTGCTCTGGCTGACGGCCTCTACCCGCGCATTCGCGGCAAGCTGGTGCCGGCTGAGCAGTTTGACGAGGTCGTTGGTCATCTCAAGACCTTCCGCGCTACTCGGAAATAGGTCGGGTGATCGTCTGCGATGGGGTGTCCGCAGCCGATCCACGCCCATCCAATAAAGTGAAAGAAGTGATGAATTACTTGTGCCGCCTGGGTGAGTTTGATCGGGTGATGACCAGTGCTGCACTGCTTGTCATGTTGCTGGTACCGCTGCTTGAAATTGCCCTGCGTCCGCTTCTGGGTGCCGGCATAGACAATGCGCCGGTGCTGGTCCAGCATTGCGGTCTTCTCCTTGCCATGTTCGGTGCGCTGCTTGCCGAGCGCGGGCAGCACCTCAGCGCGCTTGGCGCCGGTCTTGCCGCCTCGACCAATCGATTTGTCCGCAACGCTGCAACGGCCTTCGGCAAGGCGAGCTCGGCGGTGCTGTGCGGCATGCTGGCTCAAGCCAGCTGGACCTTTGCGGCCAGTGAAATGGAGGTGCCGCGCGACATTGCCTACGGTATCACCGGCTGGATGTTCGAAATTGCCATGCCCATCGGCTTCGGCTTGCTCGGCATGAAGCTCGCCTCGCGCCTGACGCTCCATCTGCTTGGCCGTGCCGTGCTGGCGTTGGTACTGCCGGTGGCAGGTTACTTCTTTGCCCGGCATTTCGATGGCAGCACCCTGCCGATCTGGCCATTTGCCGTGTGGCTGACGCTGATTCTCTTGTCCGGTGCGCCGATCTTTGCCGTGCTGGGAGGGCTGGCCCTCGCCCTCTTCTGGAGTGAAGGGCAGCCGCTTGCCTCGGTGCCGCTCAGTCATTACCAGATTACCGTCAATCCGTCGTTGCCAGCGCTTCCCTTGTTTACCTTGGCGGGCTTGCTCTTCGCCCGGACCGGTGCGGCAGCCCGGCTCGGCAATGTGTTCACCGCCGCCTTCGGCCACGGCGTCACCGGTACAGCGATTGCGACAGCCGTACTCTGCTCCTTCTTTACCGCATTTACAGGCGGGAGCGGGGTGACCATTCTCGCTTTGGGCGGCCTCTTGCTGCCACTGTTGACCAGGGCCGGCTTTCCCGAGCAGCGCGGCATCAGTCTGGTAACCAGCGCCAGTGCGCTTGGCGTCTTGCTGGCGCCATCGGTGCCGCTGATCATGGTGGCCATCATCGCCCGCGTGCCGATCAACACCATGTTCCTGGCGGGAATTTTTCCGGCCGTCGTCATGGTTGGTTGCCTATTACTGGTTGGTGGCTATCTGCGGCGGGGTGGCACGGTGACCGGTGCTGTGCAGTCAGTGGGCGATTGTGTGTCACAGGATCGGCCGGTGGTGCCTTCGGTTGGCCGAGCCCTGTGGCTTGCCAAATGGGAGTTGTTGGCGCCAGTCGTCGCTGTCGGTTCGCTCGTCGGGGGCATCGCGACGCCGACCGAGAGCGCCGCATTGACAGCGATTTACGCCCTTCTTACACAGTCGCTGGCCCATCGCGAGGTGGATTGGCCGCGTCTGCGCCAGGCCCTTGCCGATTGCGGGGAGATCATTGGCGGCATCATGCTGATTCTCGGCATGGCCCTCGGGCTGACCAACTATCTGATCGATGCAGGCATTCCGGATGCTGCCATCGATTGGGTGCAATCGGTACTCCCCAACAAGTTTGCTTTCCTTATTGCGCTAAACCTGTTCCTGCTGGTGGCCGGCGCGCTCATGGAAATCTACGCGGCGATTGTCGTTCTGGTGCCGCTGCTCCTGCCTGTTGCCATGGCCTATGGAGTTGATCCGGTGCACTTCGGGATCATTTTCCTCGCCAATATCGAAATGGGATTTTTGTGCCCGCCGGCGGGCATGAACATCTACTTTGCCTCGGCGATGTTTGACAAGCCGATCCGCTATGTCGCGGCATCGGTGCTGCCGGCAGTGGTGGCGATGTTGCTCGGGGCCTTGCTGATTTCGGAGCTGCCGTCTCTGGCGACCTGGCTGCCGGCCCTGGTCGGTCAGTGACTGGTATAGGCAGCGGCAGGTAACTGCTGGGCCAGTACCTTGTCGACCAACATGAGTATTCGCTCGCGCGGGATGTCATGGCTGTCGAACAGTGCGATGCAGATGTTGGTCAGGGTCTCGATCAGTTCATCGAGCGACGTGTCGATGCCGTCTTCGAAGGACTGTCGCGAGATTTCCGCTTTTGCCCTGCTGCAGGCCAGGGCGTCCCGCATCAGCTGGTTGACCACCCGATGCAGTTCGGCCAGCGAACAGGAATCGGCGACCAGGTCTCTGGTTCGCTCCAGTTCGAGAAAGGCGGCATTCAGGGGACGGTACATTCAGGGAGGTGGCCGAGGTTGCTTGTTTTATTATTGTCAGACTTCTCCGTGTGCTGCATACCGCTAACATTAGGGGGTGTTTGCGGATTAAAAATAATAAAGTAGCTAAAACTAATATATTGTCGGACCTATGCCTCCAGCCTTGCCAAAATTGTTATGCGTCGAGCCATCGGCGACCCAGCAGGCGATCATTCGGGGGATTGCCGGCCGGCATCAACTTGAAGTCATTGTCTGCAAGGGTGAGGCTGAGGCGCTGAGCCTTCTTGACCAGCAGTTCTGCGTCATGCTGGTGGCCAACGAGCTGCAGGATGGCGATAGTTTCCAGCTGATCGAGTCGGTGCGCCTGTCGCTCGAGCATGCCACCCTGCCGATTGCCTTCATCTCCGGTAGCGTCGATCGCGCGCTGGCCTACAACGCGATGAATGCCGGGGCGACCGAAGTGTTCATGCGTGATGACCTTTCTGCCCTCGACGAATTCATCGCTGGCTGTGCCGGCGCCCCGCTCGAAAGTTTTGAGTCGGGTGGCACGGTTCTGCTGGTCGAGGATTCCGAGTCGCATGCCGAATACGTCGCACACTTGTGCGCAATGCTCGGTCTGCATGTTGAAAAGTGCAAGGATGTACAGACAGCGCTCAACCTTTACCGGCCGCGTAAATACCAGCTGGCGATTGTCGATGTCGTGCTGAATGACATCCAGAGTGGCATCACTCTGGTTCGGCGGATCCGCCAGAATCACCAGAGTCGCCAGCCCATTCTCGTGATGTCCGGTTACGACGACTTGCCGCGTCGCTTGCTGGCCCTGAAGAGTGGGGCGGACGACTTCATCAGCAAGCCCTTCTCGCCAGAGGAGTTCGTCTGGCGGGTCAAAAAGGTGCTGCGCTCCTATGCCGGTCATGATCGACGTGAAACGGCGCTGCCCTTGGTTTCCGAGGCAATGGGGCATGATTTCATGCATGCGCTTTCACCGCGTGAGCGGGAGATAGCGGCCCAGATTCTTGCTGGTTCGTCCGACAAACAGATTGCCCGTGATCTTGGTATTTCCTACTGGACGGTGCGCAGTCATATCGAGCAGATTTTTACCAAGACCGGGGCGTTGAACCGACGTGACCTGATGGCGCGCTTTATCGGAAAATAAAAAGGGCGAACCGTGGTTCGCCCTGTACTGGCCGCCAGCCGGATCATGGCGCGGCCATGATCGCCCGGTCGTTCAGCGACTTTCGACCGGCGCAGTGGCCGGTGGCGGGGTGCGCGCGCCGAGCATCTGGTTATCCAGGCGGCGGGCATCTTCGTCGGCAATGACTTCCAGTACATTGACCACTTTCTTGACACCGGCCGTGGTGCGCGCGACGTCGATGGCCACTTTGGCTTCGCGCGCATTGACCATGCCCATCAGGTGAACGATGGCGCGCTCGGTGATGACCTTGATGTGATTGGCCGATATCTGGTTCGAATCGACCAGGCGGGCCTTGACCTTGGAATCGATGTAAGAGTCGGTACTGCGGCTACCCAGGGACGAAGCCGGGCCGACGCCGAGTTCGTTGTATACCTCGCGGACGCCCTCGATTTTTCGGGTTTCCGCCTCGATCACCGACTTCGCCTCTTCGCTCGGCACTTCGCCGGTAATCAATACGCGCCGGTTGTAGGAGGTGAAATTGACGTGGGATGCCGCCTTGTATTGCTCGGGAACATGGCGCCCGGCTTTCCATTCGGTAGTTTCGTCGTCGGCTTGGGTGCCGGTCGAGCGGCGGTCGTGGGCCGACATGACGCCGACGGCAGCGCCGCCGATGATGGCCGGAACGCAGCCCTGAAGGATGGGCAGGAGGGTAAGCAGGGCAACTGCGGTGAGGGTGAGTTTGGCTTTTTGCATTATTCGACTCCCAGTAAAAGTGCGTCGATGCCATCACACAGGCAGTGGATGACGAGCAGGTGGGTTTCCTGGATACGTGCCGTCCGGTCGGCCGGTACGCAAAGATGAATGTCGTCGTCGCGTAGCATGTCGGCGATCTGGCCGCCGCCTTTGCCGGTCAGGGCGACGATGTGCATGTCGTGCTCATGCGCCGACTTGATCGCTTCGATGACGTTGGCGGAGTTGCCGGATGTCGAAATGGCCAGCAGGACGTCGCCGGCATGGCCGAGACCCCGTACCTGGCGGGAGAAAATCTGGCTGAACGAGTAATCGTTGGCCACCGCCGTAATGATCGAGGTATCGGTGGTCAGCGCGATGGCGGCCAGCTCCTGACGCTCGGCCTCGAAGCGGCCGATCAGTTCAGCGGCAAAGTGCTGGGCATCGCCGGCCGAGCCGCCGTTGCCGCAGGCAAGTATCTTGCCGCCGTTGATCAGGCAATTGGTCATCGTTTCGATAGCGGCAGCGATGGGGGCGGCCATCAGGTCGACGGCGTTCAGCTTGGTTTGGGCGCTGTCTTCGAAGTGTTTGGCAACGCGGGCGATCAAATCCATATCGTTCAAGGGGTTGGGGCTGTAAGTGCAGGCATTCTACCTCACAGCTCGATGAACACTTCGAACGCCAGTCGTTGCCACGGATTTTTGTTGTCGCTCAGGCCCGACACGCGGCCGCTCAGTCGCTCCCCGGCATCCATTGCCGCGGCAAGGGCGGGGTTTTCGGCGAGTGGTACGTATCCGAGTTGGTGGCCATTCCAATTGACGCGGATGGCGTTGCGGTCGTGCCGGTTATTGGCTTCACGGATCAGTTCGAGGCGGTCACCCAACTTGATCCTGGTCCAGAAATCGCCCAATGCGTAATACTGGCTGCCGGCAAGCGGGGAGTTCTGAACCAGTATCCGGATACTGTCGGCATGGGCAGTGTTCAGCCAGAAGGCGAGACTAATCGTCAGCAGAAAACGCATCCCTGATCCATTCCAGGTGATTGCCGTCGATCAGTACGCAGTCGAACCGGCAGTCGCTGTCCGGCTTGCCCAACAGATAATGGCGGGCGGCGAGAATGATGCGCTGGCGTTTGGCGGTGGTGATGCTGGCTCCGGCGCCGCCGAATGTGCTGTGGCTGCGCAGGCGGACCTCGACAAAAACCAGCGCCTTGCCATCGTGGCAGATGAGGTCTATCTCGCCGCCCCGAATGCGGAAGTTGGGGGTGATTTCCGGCAGGCCCTGTCCGGCCAGATAGGTCGCGGCCTGCGCTTCGGCTTCGCGGCCGCGTGTCGTGGTGGTATTGTTGGTCTTTGCCTGCATGCTGATAAAAATGACAGATGAATATGCTACATTGTATGTTGTTCCGACGCCGCTCGGGAATCTTGCCGACCTGACCCGCCGCGCCGAGGAAATCCTCCGCACCGTGCCCTGGGTGGCTGCCGAGGACACCCGTCACAGCGGACCGCTGCTCAAGCAGATCGGCGCTCAGGCCCGGACCATTCCGGCCCATCAGCACAACGAACACGAAGCCGCGGCGCGCATCATCGAAAAACTGCAAGCGGGTGAGTCGGTGGCTTTGATCTCGGATGCCGGTACGCCGGGTATTTCCGATCCCGGTGCCCGCATCGTCGCTGCCGTTCGTGCGGCCGGTTGCAAGGTGGTTCCCTTGCCCGGAGCGTGTGCGGCGACCACGGCGCTGTCGGCTTCCGGGCTGCTCGATGAACACTTCCTGTTCTACGGTTTTTTGCCCTCCAAGGGCGGCCAGCGGCGCCAAGCCCTGGAAGCGTTGCGTGAACAGCCCTGTGCTCTGGTTTTTTATGAGGCGCCCCACCGTGTGCTGGAAACGGTTGAAGACATGGCGACAGTTTTCGGTCAGCGCACCCTGGTCATTGCCCGGGAATTGACCAAATTGTTCGAATCGATCCATGCCCTGCCTTTGGGCGAGGCGCTGGCCTGGCTCAAGGATGACGCCAACCGTCAGCGCGGAGAATTCGTCCTGATCCTCTCCGGTGCTCCGGCCGATGCCGACAATGGCGAAGGGGAACGCGTTCTCAAGTTGCTGCTGGCGGAAGGCCTGCCCGTCAAGCAGGCGGCCAAACTGGCGGCGCAGATCACCGGCATGGCAAAAAATGCGCTGTATGAACGCGCCCTGGTGCTCAAAAACGAATAGTCAGCCTATTGGCCGAGTAGCTGGATGCTCCAGAAAGCCAGGAAGCCGCTAAAGAGGACCAGCGTCGAGACTGGCTTTTCTTCGATGATGTGGGCTTCCATGAGCAACTCTTCGGTCACCAGATAGAGCAGTGCGGCCGCGCTGAAAGCGAGAACGCCGCCGATGATGGCTGGCGATGCGCCCGCCAGCAGGGTATTGCCCAGTACCGCAAAGCACAGGACAGTGCCGCCCAGCGCACCAGAGACGGCGACGATCCGCCAGCCGGCCATCGCCTCCGAGGCCAGGGCCAGGCCAAGGAAGAGCAATTCGACCGACAGGCCGAGGGCGAGAATCATGCCGGTGTTACCGCCGGCCGCGAAGCCGGCGCCAATGATGAAACCGTCCATGGCGACATCAATGAAGGTGGCCAGCAACAAGCCACGGTTCAGTTTGCCCGCGATGCTTGTTGTTTCGGCCTGATGTTCGAGTTTCATGGTCCATAGTTTCAATCCGTACATGAACAGACTGCCGAGAGCGAAGGCGCCGATGAGAATGACGCCGGGCGCATGCTCGCGCTCGATTTCGGGCAGCAGTTCAACGGCCAATGCGGCCAGAACGACGCCGGCGGCGAAGTGCTGGATCAGGCTGCGGGTTTGCTGGCTCGGACGCCAGAGCGCGGCGAGCCCGCCGCCGGTCAGGGCGACTACGGCCGGGATGGCCATGAGCAGGAGGTTATGGGCGTCCATTCGTTGTCTCGTCATTCAGACTCTAAGCTTTGCATCATAGTGGCCATCGCCGGCAAACAGCGAGCAAATCCCCGCGCCCAAGTAGATGATTGAGCAATCCTCCCCGATGTTTTCGGGCGCCCTGTTAAAATCTGAAAAATTGCCCAGAGAATCAACATGCAGATCACTATTACCCGTCCCGACGACTGGCATCTTCACCTGCGCGATGGCGAAGCCCTGTCCGCGGTGCTCGCCCATACGGCCGCCCAGTTTGCCCGGGCCATCGTCATGCCCAATCTCAAGCCGCCGGTAACGACGGTCGGCCAGGCGGCTGCCTATCGCGACCGCATCGTTGCCGCGCTCCCTGACGGAGCCAGCTTCGCACCGCTAATGACGCTCTATCTGACCGATAACACGCCGGCCAGTGAGGTTGCACAGGCAGCGGCTTCCGGCTTCGTCAAGGCCATCAAGCTCTACCCGGCCGGGGCGACGACCAATTCGGATGCTGGCCTGACCGACATCGCCAAGGCTTACGATACGCTGGCCGAAATGGAGCGCGTCGGTTTGCCGCTACTCGTTCACGGTGAAGTGACCGATCCGAAGATTGATCTCTTCGATCGCGAGAAAGTCTTCATTGATACGGTGCTGCTGCCGCTCACCTCACGTTTCCCTCGGCTCAAGGTGGTCATGGAGCACATCACTACCAAGGATGCCGCCGAGTTCGTCGCCACTTCCGGGCCGAATGTCGCGGCGACGATTACTGCCCATCATCTGCTTTACAACCGCAATGCCATTTTTCAGGGAGGCGTCCGACCGCACTGGTACTGCCTGCCGGTACTCAAGCGCGAAACGCATCGTGAGGCACTGGTCGCGGCGGCTGTTTCGGCCAATCCGAAATTCTTCCTTGGCACTGATTCGGCACCGCATGCCAAAATGACCAAAGAAGCCGCCTGCGGCTGCGCTGGCTGCTACACCGCGTATGCGGCCATTGAGTTGTATGCCGAGGCTTTCGAACAGGCCGGCGCCCTCGACAGGCTCGAAGCCTTTGCCAGCTTCCATGGTCCCGACTGGTATGGCCTGCCGCGCAACAGTGGCAAGATCACGCTGGCCAAACAGGAATGGACCGTTCCGGCCGATTATCCCTATATCAGTTCGGATACCATTGTTCCCTTGCGTGCCGGTGAAACGCTGTCCTGGAAAGTGCTCTGAGGAAAACCATCATGCGTCTGCGTCAATTGCTCCTGCCCCTGCTGGCTGCGCCACTGCTCACTGCCTGCGTCAATGACGGCGCGACGTACAAGATCGACGATACCCGCGAGCACGTCCTGTCGCTGATCCGGGAGCAGCCGTATTTCTGGGACAGCAAGGCCAATTTCTACCTGATCGTCTCGCGCATGCCGGCCTGTATGCGCCGGCACAGCATTGGTTCGGTGCCGGCCAATACCAAGGTTGAAATCTACCAGGTGCCGTCCGGTGCTTTCATCGTCAAGGCGGGCAAGAAAATGTTCGCCACCGAGACGCAGACCTGCGAGAGTTTCGCCAAGATGGACGAGGAGCCGCCCGAGGGCATGGGCACTTTGATGGGGACTTTCCGTGTCAAGAAGGGTGAGCTGGTTTTCGTCAAGGAAGAGAAAGGCGCCGACGCGGCGGACGAGTGAGTTCCGTTTCGCTTTATGGCTCGCCGCTGTTCGAGCCGCTGCGCCCCTGGCTTGATCACCTGCCGCCGGCGCCCGATGCGCGGGCCGTCGCCGAACTTGCCGTGCGCTACCCGATAGAGACCGACCATGGTCAGCCAATCCGTTTCGTGCCGCCACGCCCCGATGGGCAAATCTACGAGTGTCGCATCTGGGAGAGCGGTGAAGTCGAAACCCGCCCGGACAACTGGCACGACTTCTTCAATGCCCTGGTCTGGCTGAGTTTTCCGAAAACCAAGAATGCCGTCAGTGCCGCCCATGTTCGCGCCATGCAAGCACCGGGCGAGGCACGCGGGACGGTCCGCGATGCGCTGACGCATTTTGACGAATGCGGCATCGTCGTGCTGTCGACTGAGCCGGAACTGCTTGATCTGTTGAGGGATTTTCGCTGGCGGGAACTGTTCGTCGAGCGGCGGGCCGAGGTGATTGGCTGCATGCGTTTCGTGATTTTCGGCCATGCGATGTACGAGCAGTTGCTCAAACCATTCCGCGGGCTGACAGCCAAGGCGGTGCTCTACGAGGTGACTGCAGATTGGCTGCAACTGGACGGCACGGCACTGCGGGCGGCGGTCGACGACAAGCTGGCCGCCGATTTGACCAGCGGCCGATATACCCGGCCACGCGACTTTCAGCCGCTGCCCCTGCTCGGTATTCCCGGTGTTACGCCGGATAGCGAAGATCCGGCGTACTACGACGATACCTGGCAGTTCAGGCCAGGACGTCGGTCTGCGACAACGGCTGCGGCTTAGTAACGGCGGCGTTGCTGCGGCGCCGGGGAGCCGCGGTTCTCGATGTGACGGAAGGTGATGCGACCCTTGGTCAGATCGTAGGGCGACAATTCAAGCGTTACCTTGTCACCAAGCAGGATGCGGATGTGGTTTTTCTTCATCTTGCCAGCCGTGTAGGCGATCATGACATGACCGTTTTCCAGGGTGACGCGGAAACGACCGTCCGGAAGCACGTCTTCGACGACGCCTTGCATTTCAAGTAGTTCTTCTTTGGCCAAGTGTTGTTCTCCAGATTTCGATAACAGTGTTCAGTGGGTGGCGACGGCAACCAGTGCATCGTCGGTGGATAGTGCTTCGTGCCGGTGCCGGGGCAATTCCCAAGGCTGACCGGCTTCGGTAACGGCATTGATGGTGATCACCGGGGGCGGCGAGATGACCCCCCCGAAGATGGTGGCAAACGAAACGTCGGCGGCATCCCGGCCGGTAGCGAGGCGAATGAAGCCCATGGGTATGGCCGTGCCGGAAGGGTCGAACAGATACCAGCGGTCGCCCAGAAAAACCTCGACATAAGCATGGAAGTCGGTGGGGCCGAGCAAGGGGTCGGCGCCGTAGTCGATGCCGGTGGTAAAGCGGGCCGGAATGTTCAGGGCGCGGCAGATGGCGATCATCAGGTGGGCGAAATCGCGACAGACGCCGACGCGGTCGATCAGCGTGTCCAGGGCGGAAGTCGCCGAGTTGGTGGTGTTGCCCTTGAACGAAACGTGCTGGTTCACCCAGTTGCGAATCGCTTCGACGCGGCGATAGCCTTTGGGCAGATGACCGAATTCGTTCATCGCCAGAGCGGCCAGTCGGTCGGACTGGCAATAGCGGCTGGGGTAGATATAGGTCAGGGCCGACAGCGGCAGGCGGGCGATCGGCGTTTCCTGGATCAGGTCGGGAAGATCGACCTGCTGCTTGATGTCGACCATCGCCTTGTAGCTGATGTGGAGCGGGCCGGGGGCGCCGGTCAGGCGCAGGTAGCGGGTGCAGGTGGCGGGGTCGGTCTGCAGGGTGTGCGGAACATGCTGGCTGATCAGCAGCTGCTCGTTGACGATGGTCTGGCTGGTCGTCTTGGCGGCATGAATATTGAAGACGAAATCGGCGCCCTGAAAACCCAGTTCATAGTGAAGATCGATAGCGAACTGGATGCGGACCATTTATTCCCCGAAGGTGATGACCGCCCGGTCTCCGGGATTCCGGAGACCGGGCGAGCAATGAAAGAGCGCTTTGCGACGGGGAAATGGTGACTTCGGCGTGCCGGAAATCGTCGATGGACGGGGCGGCAGAGGAACGGCATTTACGCGGGCAGAACGTTGAAGCCGGGCAGAATTGACCCGACGCAGGCAGCATCTTACGCGCCGATCCCCGGCGTGGCAAGGATATATCCAGAAAAGCGCCGAATATTCAATCCCTTGCCGATGTTTTGGCCAGGGATTGAAGCGGCCTCAGGCGGCCTGTGGGTGCTCTCCGCGCATCTGCATGGCACCCAGTCTATTGACACCACTGAGCAAGGCCTTGATCGATGCCGTAACAATGTTGCTGTCAACGCCGACCCCGTAGCATTCGCCGCTATTCTTGCCGGCGATTTCCATAAAGGCGCAGGCGCGGGCGTTACCGTCTTCGCCCATGGGAACCATCGAGCGTTCCTCGTAGCTGCGCACCTGAATGTTGATGCCGGCGCTTTGCAAGGCATGCACGGCCGCATTGATCGGGCCGTTGCCTTCGCCGGTCAGGATGTGCGGCGTGCCGTCGATGTCAATCTTGAGGCGGATGCCCTGGGCGCTGCCGTGCTCGAAGAGATGATGCTCGCGGTAATGGATCGGCGTGCTTGTCTCGAGGTAGGTCTTGGCAAACATGGCCCAGATGCCGTCAGCGCTCACTTCGCCGCCGTGGGCGTCGGTGTGTTGCTGGACGACGCCGGAGAACTCGACCTGCAGGCGGCGCGGCATGACCACACCATGCTCGGTTTCCATGAGGTAGGCGATGCCGCCCTTGCCCGACTGGCTGTTGACCCGGATGACCGAATCGTAACTGCGGCCGACATCAGCCGGGTCGATCGGGAGATAGGGCACGGCCCACTGTTCATCAGCCTCTTGCGCTGAGAACCCCTTCTTGATGGCGTCCTGGTGGGAGCCTGAGAAGGCCGTGAAAACGAGATCCCCGACGTACGGGTGGCGCGGATGGATCGGGAGCTGGGTGCAGTGTTCGACGGTACGGGCGACGGCGTTGATGTCGGAGAAATCGAGGTCGGGATGGACACCCTGGGTGTACATGTTGAGGGCGAGCGTGACGAGATCGACATTGCCGGTGCGTTCGCCGTTGCCGAAGAGGCAGCCCTCGACGCGGTCGGCCCCGGCCATGAGACCGAGTTCGGCGGCGGCAACCGCCGTGCCGCGGTCATTGTGCGGGTGGAGGCTGATGAGCACGCTGTCGCGGCGGGCGAGGTTCTTGTGCATCCATTCAATCTGGTCGGCGTAGATGTTGGGCGTGGCGATTTCGACGGTGGTCGGGAGGTTGAGGATAACCTTGCGCTCAGGTGTGGCACCCCAGGCGGCGGTGACCGCATCGCAGACTTCGAGGGCGAAATCGAGTTCGGTGGCGGTGAAGAGTTCCGGGCTGTACTGAAGCGTGATCTTCGTTTCCGGCATTTCGTCGGCCAATTGGCGGATGAGGCGGACAGCCTCGACAGCCATGCTGACCACTTCGTCCTTGCTCATGCCGAAGACGTTGTCGCGGAAGGTCTTGCTGGTGGCGTTATAGACGTGGACGATGGCCTGCTTTGCCCCCTTGAGTGACTCAAGGGTCCGACGGATGAGGTGCTCACGGGCCTGGGTGAGAACTTCGATGGTGACATCGTCGGGAATGTGGCCGCCTTCGATGAGGTTGCGCACGAAACCGAATTCGGTTTCCGAGGCGGACGGGAAGGCGATTTCAATTTCCTTGAAGCCGATGGCGCAAAGGGTTTTGAACATGCGCATCTTTTTTTCGCCATTCATCGGCTCGAAAAGCGCCTGGTTACCGTCGCGAAGATCGGTGCTCATCCAGATCGGCGGCTTCTCGATGACGCGGCTCGGCCACTGACGGTCGGCAAGGCGGACCGGGGGGAAGGCGGTGTATTTGCTGGCGGGCTGGGTGATCATGGTGGCATCCGGAAATGTTTTGCGATGACGAAATATTAGGTCAAACAGCCCGGCAGGCGATTGCGAATCGATGCCGCAATTTTGAAAAAATTGGCATAAAATTGCGCATATATAACCGTATTGGAAATATTATGGATATCGATCGTTACGACCGGCAAATTCTTGCCATCCTGCAAGCTGATGGTCGGATCAGCAATCAGGATCTGGCTGACCGCATCGGCTTGTCGCCTTCACCCTGCCTGCGCCGCGTCCGCGTGCTTGAGGAGTCGGGCCTGATTACCGGCTATCGGGCTATGCTCGATGCCAAAAAGCTGGGTTTGACCCTGATGGCCCTGATCGGCATTTCGATGGATCAGCATACGCCAGAGCGCTTTGCCAACCTGGAGGCGGCGATTGGCGATATACCGGAAGTCCTGGAGTGCCTGTTGATTACCGGCCAGCAGTCGGACTACCAGTTGAAGGTGGTGGTCCGCGACATGGAGGCCTATCAGGACCTATTGCTCAACAAAATTACGCGAATTCAGGGTGTTACCGGTGTTCATACCAGCTTTGTCCTGCGCCGGGTCATCGATCGTACGACGCTGCCAGCGTAGGCGAGGGCTGCGCGACGAAGGGTTGTTATCTTTGCGGAGCCTGGGCGAAGTATTGCTCCCACTCCGCATCGCTGAGGCGTACTTCGCTGACGCTCATGCCCCGGCGCTAATGTCCTTCCCGTCTTTCCGGCACGCCGCCGGGTGGGCCGAGGTCGGCATCCCTGCGCTCGAGGCGGGCTCGCCGGTCAAAAGAGGGCGTGGTTGACCACTGTTCGCCAGTTCGCGGGGGTGAGTTGTGCGTGGACATGAATCGTTCTCCCGAATACGTGAGTATCCCTTTGGCATTTGTTGATGCTCAGGGCGGGAGCGTAGCGATTATGAGTCGTCCACACTGTTAACTTTTCTTCACATCTGTTTCCGGGCATACGACGGCTGGCTGCGGAGTTGCGTAATGCCCCGCGAGGGGAGCAGCCAAACGCGTATAATCTGCAGCGGAAAGTCGGCCAGGCAATCGCTGGATGTCCGAAGGTAACTTCGGCGTCGGGAGGAAAGTCCGGGCTCCATTGGGCGGGATGCCAGTTAACGGCTGGGTGCTATAAGTCGCATGACGAAAGTTGTGTGGCCCAAGGCAACGGAAAGTGCAACAGAGAATAGACCGCCTAAGTTCAGGTTCGCCTGAAACGGTAAGGGTGAAACGGCGAGGTAAGAGCTCACCGCGCTGGCGGTAACGTTCAGCGGCACGGTAAACCCCATCCGGAGCAAGACCAAATAGGGAAGCTGAGGCGTGGCCCGCGCTGCTTCCGGGTAGGTTGCTTGAGCCTGTCAGTAATGGCAGGCCTAGAGGAATGATTGCCGAACCCCGCAAGGGGGGAACAGAACCCGGCTTATCGGCCGGCTTTCCACTTCTGTCCTACAATGCGCGGCATGACTGCGCTCAAATTTCCCGTAATCACCTGGCTTGAGAGTGGCCAGACCCGGTCGGCCCGCTGGCGCTCCGAAGCTGCCTTGCCGCCGCACGCCCAGTTGGTCGTTGTCGATGACCGACTCGGTGTCGATGCCGCCTGGAAACTGGCCAGCGAGGGCACAGCGATGCTCTGGCGCGGCGATTGGCAGAATGCCCGCAACCTGTTGCAGGGTTTGAGTCGCCGGGCTGATCGTCAGCCGCGTTCGGGGAGCCAGAAAAAGCCGGGGACGCCGGGTGAGGCATTCGAGCTGCATCGCCGCAATCAGGGGCGAAGGGCGCAATTGCTCGCCATGTTGCTGGTCCCGCTGGGGCCGGATTATGGCGTTCCCCTGCGCCGGGCGCAGGATGTTCGCCTGGCATGCAGTGAGGCCTACGGGCCGTCCACCGGCGAGGACTCGATTGTCTCGTTGCGCGAACTGCTGGCGGTAATCAGTGCCCATGAATGGCGCAAGAAAGGTGTCCCGGTGCCGGCGGTAGAGGGGCGCATCTATCCCCATTTCGGGGTGTTTTCACCGGTGCGTGGAGAGTATGTCGACCTGGTGGCGAAGGCCACCTTGCCGGCCAACTGCGACCTTGCCTTCGACATCGGCACCGGTTCCGGCATCCTCGCGGCCATTCTGGCGCGCCGTGGTGTCGGGCGGGTTATTGCGACCGATATGGATGATCGGGCGCTGGCCTGTGCCTCGGAAAATGCCGAAAGGCTGGGCCTGGGGGCGGCGATCAGTTTGGTGAAGACGGATCTTTTTCCCGAGGGCCTGGCCCGGTTGATCGTCTGCAATCCGCCGTGGCTGCCGGCTCAGCCGACATCACCGGTCGAGTATGCGGTCTATGATCCCGATTCGCGCATGCTGCGCGGCTTTCTTGGCCGGCTGGCGGCACATCTGACGGCCGATGGCGAGGGCTGGCTGATTATTTCGGATATTGCCGAACATCTCGGCCTGCGCTCGCGGCAGAAACTGCTCGACTGGATCGCGATGGCCGGGCTGATCGTCATCGAACGACTGGATACCCGGCCAACGCATTGCAAGGCTCAGGATGCCAGCGATCCGCTACACGCGGCGCGGGCGGCTGAAGTGACCTCGCTGTGGCGATTGGGTCGGGCCGGCGGAATAAATTGAAGGGGTTTTCCGTATACCTCGGTGTAGTCCCCACAATCAACGGAGAGCCTCATGAAAACGAAAAACCTGTTTGTCGCGCTGTTCGTCTCGGCCATGCTGGTCGCCTGTTCCGGTGCCGGCATGCGTGCCGCGTCGCCCGCCTTGGTGGCTGATGGCGTGCTGACCGGGAGCAACGGCATGACCCTTTATACTTTCGATAAAGACACGGCAGGCAGTGGCAAGAGCGTCTGCAACGGCCCATGCGCCACGAACTGGCCGCCGCTGATGGCTGTTGATGGCGACACGGCGAATGGCGATTACAGCATCGTCACCCGTGACGATGGCAAGAAGCAGTGGGCCTTCAGGGGCAAGCCGCTATATTTCTGGGTCAAGGATGCCAAGGCCGGTGACAAGACCGGTGATGGTTTCAATAATCTCTGGCACGTCGCCAAACCCTGATCAGCCAGTGGACAGCCAAGCCATTCTCGCCGAAATGCCTCGCCTGCGCCGCTATGCGCGGGCGATGCTGGGCGACCGGGCGGCGGCGGATGACCTTGTGCAGGACACCCTGGAGCGTGCCTGGAGTCGTTTTGCCCAATGGCGGGCCGGTAGTGACCTGCGGGCGTGGCTGTTCGGCATCATGCACAACCTGCGCGTCGATCAATTGCGGCGTGGCAGTTTGTCCACGCATTCACTGGATGACGATGCCTATGAGGTGCCGACGCGCCCAACCCAAAGCGACCGGCTGGAAGTGATGGATATTGAATCCGCCCTTCGCCAATTGCCGGATGAGATGCGAGAGGTCCTCCTGCTGGTTGCGCTCGAAGAAATGACTTATGCCGAAATCGCCGCTGCCTTGGGCATTCCGATCGGTACCGTCATGTCCCGCCTGTCGCGCGGACGTGGACGCTTGCGCCTGATCATGGATGGCCGGCAGCCAGCTTCAACATTGAGGGTCGTCCGATGAGCCCGCTCAATATGACTGAAAATGAACTGCACGCTTATGTCGACGGTGCGCTTACCCCGTCGCGTCGGCTGGAAATTGAGGCCTGGCTGGCCGAATCTTCGGAAGATGCCGAGCGCGTTGCGGTCTATCAGAGGCAAAACCAGGCACTCAAGGCGCTGTTCAATCCGGTGCTTGACGAACCGCTGCCGGATAGCTTGCAAGCACTGGCGGTGCACCCTTTGCATATGGCACGTATTGAAGCAGAGGGGGAGGCAGCGAGGTTCAATCTTTGGTCGCTGCAACGAATCGCCGCAGGCCTCCTGGTTGCCGTTCTGGGCGGGATTGGCGGGTGGTTCGGACATGGCCAGTACCAGGCAGCCGAACGTTTGGCCCAGCCGGTGCCGCTGTTCCGGCAAGCCGCAGTCGCCCATGTCGTATACAGCCCGGATGCCCGCCGTCCGGTCGAGGTTGCTGCCGATCAGGAGGAGGCGCTGGTCAAATGGCTGACCAAGCGTCTCGGTACGCCGGTCAGTCCGCCCAAACTCGGCACGCTTGGCTTTGAGCTGGTCGGCGGTCGACTGCTCCCCGGTAACGTCGGGCCGGTTGCCCAGTTCATGTATCAGGATGCTAGTGGCCAGCGCCTGACGCTGTATGTCACGACCGACAACGCAGAGAAGATGGAAACCGGTTTCCGTTTCGCCCGCGAAGGGGCGGTCAATGTTTTCTACTGGATCGACGGGAAATTTGGCTATGCCCTGTCGGCAGGGGTGGACAAGAGCGAATTGGCGAAAGTGGCGACGGCCGTCTACGATCAGCTCGAAGCAAAAAAATGAGCGCCACCGGCTTTAGCCGGGGCGCTCATCGCAGGGCGGGTCCAGGGGGTGTGTCCCGCCTGCTGAAAACTTAGAAGGATTTGCTCCAGATCAGGCCGAGCTGGGCGTTGTTGTTGCCGGCCAGATTGGCGGCATCTTTCTGGTAGGCAGCCTGCACGGTGAGCGCATCTGTCTTGCTGGTCGGCATCCTGTAGCTCAGGGTGACATCGATTTCCCGGGCATTCGGCACCAGGCTGGCCCAGTGCTTTTCATACACGGCGTAACCCTGCTCATCGACGCTGGCCAGGCTCAGTGCGGCACTGCCCGAACTCAAGCGCAGCGGTTGCTTTACCGATGCGGCGAACTGGTCGTTGTTCTTCCAGATATTCTGGCGCAGGTAGGTCATCCCCCAGGATTGAGACTGAAGGTTGGAGGTGGCACTCAACAGGCTGCCGGCATTGCTGTTGTTGGCTTTGGTGTAGGCCAGTTCGCCATTGAAGAGCAGGCTGCTGTCGCGGTCCATGCGCAGGGCGAGGGAGAGTCCGATGACATCGCTGGCATTGCTGCCGAGGGCCAGCACGCTGCCATTGTTATAGGCTGCACCAAGCAGGGAGTTGCGTTCGGCGACATTGCTATAGGTGGCGCCAGCCGTCAGGCGATTGTTGAAGCGGTAGGCCGCGCCAATCTTGATCTGGCTGGTCTGCGGCGCTTCTGGCGCCATCGCCGTAGCGCCAGTGGTAGCGGTATAAGACGCGGCGAGACGCAGGTTCGGCGAGATATTGGCACCGTAACTGAACTGGTAGCCGCCCTGGGCCAGGCTACCGGTGTTGCTGCTGTCAAAGTCGCTCATTTGGCGGGCGATCAGGTCATCGTTGTACAGCGCCTTAGCGAAGGGGTAGGAGGACGACGTGCCGTAACCGAAGGCGGAGACGCCTCCGGTCTGGGTGGTGAACAGTGTGTAGCCGGTCATCAGATTGGGCGACTGCTCCGCGTTGTAGGCGAAGTCGCCGAGATGCTGAAGGCTACTGCCGGTCGATTCGAGAGCATAGGCCAGTTCGCCACCGGCGAACTTCATGACTTTGGGGCCGGAATAGGTATTGGTCGGCAGGGGGTTTAGGGTGGCCTTGCTGGTGGGGGCCTTAATCAGGCCGGAAAGGTTGACCGTGAAGTTGCGGGCGTAGCCGTCAAAGGCGGTGTAATTGGCGAGCAGTGACTGGATCGAGCTAAGAGAACCGAGCGCACCACTCGACAGCAGGCTGCCGGTCAGCGAACTGACAGCAATTGTCTGGCCGTTCGGTTTGGTCACCATCAAGGTGCCGTAGGGGGCGAAGGCCGTCGTCAGGTTGGCCAGTCCGCGACCATAGGTGGCATCGACGCCAGCGGTACCGAGGTCGGTGGTTGTGGCGAGGAGAAGATCAGCGGTGGTTCCCTTGGTTTTCAGGATAGGCCAGGCATTCTGCAACAGCATCAGGGAACCGCTGATGACCGGTGCCGCCATCGAGGTGCCCGACCACAGGGCGTAGGCGCCGTTCCCGGCGGTTGTCTGCGGCGCCAGGATGGCTTCACCCGGAGCCATGATCCAGCGCGTGGCGTAGCTTGTTTTGGCCGCTGCGGTATTGACCAGAGAACCGGTGCCCGGCTTGTTGGTGAAGCTGGAGGCAACATTGACGCTATTCACCGAGCCGGCAAATACCAGATGCTGGATGGCGGATTGTGTCAGGCCGGTGGTATTGAGATTGTTCAACAGGTTCTGCGCGCTGTTGCCACCGGCCCATACAATGAAGGCACCCTTGGCAGTGGCGTAATTGATGGCAGCGACAGTGGCGGCATCATTGCCGTAGGTGATCGAGACGTTGATGACGCCTGCGCCGGCATCGGCGGCTTTCTTGACGCCATTGGCGACGTCGGTCGAATAGCCCGAGCCGGCGGCGTTCAGGACTTTTTCCGAGAAAATGTTGGCACTCGGTGCGACGCCGATGAAATTGCCGGCAACTGTCGTATATCCGCCTGCCGTGATGGTGCTGAATTGGGAGGTCCGGTTGCCTGCCGCAATGCTGGCAACCGCTGTGCCGTGGCCGTTATCATCGGCGTAGCCGCTGCTGCAGCCGAAGGATACGGCGGCGCAGGAGCTTAGTGCTTGGGAAACTTGGCCAACGGCGAATTGCGGGTGGGTGGCGTTGATGCCGGTGTCGACCACACCAAGGAGCTGACCCTTGCCCCAATTGGCGGCTGACTCGATGGTGCTGGTGATGCCGATCTGACGCAGCCAGGGGGCGTAGGTCTGCGCCGAGGACTGGTGGCTATAGGTTGCGCAGGCCATGGCGACGAGCAGGGTCATCGAGGCATGCTTGAAAAGCTGTGGGTGATTCAGGGTTTTGCATTGCATTACGAGTCTCCGGAGTACGATCGCACGCAAGTCAGGAGACGGTCAGGCGCAGGAACTGCTGCCCGGCAACCCCGCTAGCAAGTGATGGTTAAAATCTGTTCATCACTGAGCCCGGTGGCTTTGCGTCCCCGGCTTTCGCACGGGTTTGCCAAATTAGGCCAAAATTATACACAAAATAAATTTGTATTTCAAATCAACAGTGTGGAGAGCCGTCTGGCAGTGATTTTCCGGGAAAGCAGCGCATGCCGTTGTCGGAGGGTAAGATGCCCGGATAGCCTAATACTCCGGACGATTCGCTGGTCAATACAGCTTCATCATGAGCCATCTGATTCTCAACGAAAGCGAAGTTGAATTTACCGCCATCCGCGCCCAGGGAGCAGGTGGGCAGAACGTCAACAAGGTGTCGAATGCCGTGCATCTGCGTTTTGACGTCGCTGCTTCGAGCCTGCCCGATGACATCAAGGAAAAGTTGTGCGCGATGCGTGACCAGCGCATCAACAGTGACGGCATTATCGTCATCAAGGCGCAAAAACATCGCAGCCTGGAGCGCAATCGGGAGGATGGGCTGGTTCGCCTGAGCGAACTGATTGCCGCTGCTGCTTTTGTGCCGGCCATTCGACGTCCGACCAAGCCGAGTCGAAGCGCTCAGCGCAAACGTATCGAGAGCAAAATAAAACGCGGCCAGGTCAAACTACAACGCGGCCGCGTCAGCGAATAGCTTCAATGCGCCCGGTCACTCGTGACCGGGCCAGGTCTCAGGTCTTGACGCCCGGCTTGCGGCCCGGCGCAGCGGATGGCATGTAACCGGAAACGCGGCAGAACATGCCTTCGACCGGCGTACCGTTCTTGAAGGTGGTCATGCTGCACATCGAAATGGCTTTTTGTGCGGATAGTTCGAGCAGTGACGTACGAACATCCGCCAACGCAATGCCCGTGCCCTTGGCAATATCGGCATCGAGCAATTGGCCGTGCTTCTTCAGGTGCGTGAGGATGGATTCTGTATTCATGTCGAATGCCTTTACAAAAAATGCCTAAAAATTAAGCTGCCACTTCAAGTCGGCAACGATGCCTTCATTGAAGTGCTTACCAGGTGCTGCAAAAATCATGCGTCCAACCCTGGAGGGTCGGTCGCCAAACTGCCAAATTGGTGGGCCCGCACGGACTTGAACCGTGGACCAAAGGATTATGAGTCCTCTGCTCTAACCAACTGAGCTACGGGCCCGGAAACCTTAGTTGCCGTTCTGGTCCAGGAAGCTGCGCAGCTTGTCGGAGCGTGTCGGGTGACGCAGCTTGCGCAGCGCCTTGGCTTCTATCTGTCGAATGCGCTCGCGGGTGACGTCGAACTGCTTGCCGACTTCTTCCAGCGTGTGATCGGTGTTCATTTCGATACCGAAGCGCATGCGCAGGACCTTGGCTTCCCTCGTCGTCAGGGTGTCGAGAATTTCCTTTGTGACGCCGCGCAGGCTGGAGTACATGGCGGCATCGGCCGGGGCCAGGGTGAGCTGGTCTTCAATGAAGTCGCCGAGGTGAGAGTCGTCGTCGTCGCCGATCGGGGTTTCCATGGAGATCGGCTCCTTGGAAATCTTCATGATCTTGCGGATCTTGTCTTCCGGCATGTCCATCTTCTTGGCCAGGGTGGCGGGATCCGGCTCGAGGCCGGTTTCCTGCAGGATCTGGCGGCTGATCCGGTTCATCTTGTTGATCGTTTCGATCATGTGAACCGGGATGCGGATGGTCCGCGCCTGGTCGGCGATGGAGCGGGTGATGGCCTGACGGATCCACCACGTGGCGTAGGTGGAGAACTTGTAGCCACGGCGGTATTCGAACTTGTCCACGGCCTTCATGAGGCCGATGTTGCCTTCCTGGATGAGGTCGAGGAACTGCAGGCCGCGGTTGGTGTATTTCTTGGCGATGGAGATGACGAGACGCAGGTTGGCTTCGGTCATTTCGCGTTTGGCGCGACGGGCCTTGGCTTCGCCGGTCGACATCTGCTTGTTGATGTCCTTGAGATCCTTGAGCGGAATGCCGATGCGATCCTGGAGGGCGATCAGCTTCTTCTGCTCTTCCTTGATGTCCGGCGCGCAGCGGGTCAGGATGGCGAGGTAGGTCTTGGGCGCGGCGGCGATTTCGCCATCGACCCATTCCAGCGTCGTTTCCTTGCCGGGGAAGGACTGGATGAAGTGCGGACGCGGCATCTTGACGCGTTCGACACAGATTTGCTGAATCTTGCGCTCGGAGCCACGGACCTGTTCGACCATGCCACGTACGCTGTCGCACAGGCGCTCGATGGAGCGCGAGGTGAAGCGAATATTGAGCAGCTCGTCGGAAATCTGCTGTTGCAGCTTGAGGTAGGCCTTGTCGTGCGGACCCTTGCTTGAGAGCAGCTTCTGCATCTTGGCATGAATGCCCTTGATGGTCTTGAAGCGCTCCAGGGCGTCGGTCTTAAGTTGGAGCAGCGAAGCGGAGGCTGCGCCGGCAGCGCCACCCTCTTCATCTTCGCCCTCGTCATCCTCGTCCTCTTCCTCGGCTTCCGGCATTTCCGGGGCGGCGGCAACCACTTCGGTGGCGTTCGGATCGATCAGGCCGTCGACCAGTTCGTCGATGCGCATTTCGTCAGTCTCGACCTTGGCGGCCATGTCGAGGATGTCGGTGATCGTCGTCGGGCAGGCGGAGATCGCCTGGATCATGTGCTTCAGGCCTTCCTCGATACGCTTGGCGATCTCGATTTCGCCTTCGCGGGTGAGGAGTTCAACCGTGCCCATTTCGCGCATGTACATGCGCACCGGGTCGGTCGTCCGGCCAAATTCGGAGTCGACGGTGGACAGCGCCTGCTCGGCCTGCGCTTCGACTTCTTCGTCGTCGGCGGCAACGGCGGCGGTGTCCGACATCAGCAGGTCTTCGGCAGCCGGGGCTTCGTCGAAAACCTGGATGCTCATTTCGCTGAAGGTGGAAATGATCGCTTCGATACTTTCCGCGTCGACGACGTCGTCCGGCAGGTGGTCGTTGATTTCGGCGTAGGTCAGGTAGCCACGCTCCTTGCCCAGCTTGATCAGGGCCTTGAGACGCATCTTGCGCGCTTCGGCATCAAGGGGTTCCGGCGTTTCTGCCATCTGGCCTTGCAGTAGCGCCTTTTCGGCTGCCTTTTCCTTGGCCTTGCTGGTGCGAGCCTTCGGGGCTTCCTTGACGGGGTCTTTTGCCTTAGCCATGAACACGATCCATAGAATTCGAGAAAACCGTAGATTTTACCACAACTTAGCTACGTCCAGCTTGTTTGCTGAGCAGCTGTATGTAGGCCAGTTTTTCTGCCGCGCTGAGTCCGGCTACGCCGAATTGCTGGGCTTTCGTCTGTAGCTCGGCAAAGGCGCGTTTCTGGCCGCCTTCCTGCAACTTTTCCAGCGTGTCGCGAAACTCTTCGTCGGCTTCATCTTCGTCAAACGGTTGGCCGAGAAGTTCCGAGGCGGCGTTTTCAATCATGCTTTCCTCCGGCTGGCCGCGCAGCTGTTCGCGCAGGCCGGCATAGCTGCTGGCGTCGGGGTTGGTGCTGACGAGCTGGTGCAGGATCAGCAGGGCTGGGCGTTCCGGCGTATCGGGCAGCAGTTCGATGGGGAGCTGGCTGGCCAGTTGCGGTTTGTGCAACACGATGCGCAGCAGGTTGCGGGTCAGCGACGGTGCCGTGCGTTTCGCCCGGGCTGGCGCGGCCGGCGTGTAGGAGCGCAACTCGCACAGGCGCTCGACTTCGCCCTGGGCAAAGCCACTGGCTTCGGCCAGGCGCTTGACCAGCTGCAGGCGGAGCAGTGGCGTTGGCAGCTTGATCAGTAGCGGCTTGGCTTCGTAGATCAATTGTGCCTTGCCTTCGGAACTGGTCAGGTCGCAGCGTTGAGCCAGTTCGCGCAGAAGGAAGTCGGAAAGCGGCATGGCCTGGACCACCAGGCGGTCGAAGGCTTCCTTGCCGTGGGCGCGGATATAGCTGTCCGGGTCGTCCTCCTGGGGCAGGAAGATGAAGCCGAGACGCTTGTTGTCGGCGAGGGCCTCGAGGGAGTTTTCGAGCGCCCGCCACGCCGCCTTGCGCCCGGCGTTGTCGCCGTCAAAACAGAAGACGATGCGGTCAACCTGGCGCAGCAGTTTGGTAACGTGGGTCGCTGTTGTCGCCGTGCCCAGCGTCGCGACGGCATTGCCGACACCGTTCTGGGACAGGGCGATGACGTCCATGTAGCCTTCAGTGACAATGGCCGTGTCGGTCTCGCGCAGGGCCTGGCGGGCCTGTGGCAGGCCAAACAGTTCGCGGCCCTTTTCGAAAAGAGGGGTTTCCGGCGAATTGAGATATTTCGGTTCGCCCTGGTCGATGATGCGCCCGCCGAAGGCGATGATGTCGCCCTTGGGATTGATGATGGGAATCATCAGGCGATCACGGAATCGGTCGTAGCGCCGACCTGCCTCGTTTTCAATGACCAGTCCGGCCAGCTTGAGTTCTTCGGCGTTGTAGTCGGGGAAAACTTCCTGCAGATTCTGCCAGCCGTCCGGGGCGTAGCCCATGCCAAAGCGGGCCGCGACTTCCCCGGTCAGGCCTCGTTTCTTGCAGTATTCGATGGCCCGCGGTGAAGCCTTGAGCTGATCCTTGTAGTACTGGGCGGCGCGCGCCATGATCTCGATCAGCGTTCTGGTCTGGCCCGGCTTTTCATCCTTGAAGCCGCGTCCTTCGCTTTCCGGCACCTGCATGCCGGCGCGCATGGCGAGATCCTTGACGGCATCAACGAAGCCCAGCCCCTGGTATTCCATGACGAAGCTGATCGCCGTGCCATGGGCGCCGCAACCGAAGCAGTGATAGAACTGTTTGGTCGGGCTGACCGTAAAGGACGGGGACTTTTCGTTGTGGAAGGGGCAGCAGGCGGCGTAGTTGGCCCCGGCTTTCTTGAGCGGAACGTAGCCATCCACCAGCTCGACGATGTCGACCCGGGCGAGCAAATCCTGGATAAACGAATCCGGGATCATGCCTGTTTAACCAGCCAGCGCAGCCTTGACCAGTTTCGAGACTTCCGCCATGTCGGCCTTGCCGGCCAGTCGTGGCTTGAGGACGGCCATCAGCTTGCCCATGTCGGCCGGGCCCTTGGCGCCAGTTTCGGCAACGGCCGCTGCGACGGCGGCAACCGTATCGGCGGCGCTCATTTTTTCCGGCAGGTAGACGGCGAGGACGGCGATTTCGAATTTTTCGGCATCGGCCAGCTCCTGGCGCCCGGCGGCTTCGTACTGGGTGACGCTGTCCTTGCGCTGCTTGGTCAGCTTCTCGATAACGGCGATGACGGCGTTGTCATCGAGTTCGATCCGCTCGTCAACTTCCTTCTGCTTGAGCGCCGCGAGCAGCAGACGAATCGCGTTCAGCTTGGCGGTCTCTTTGGCCTTCATGGCCGTTTTCATGTCTTCGGTGATGCGTGCTTTGAGGCTCATGGTCGATCTTTTCAGAAATTCAAAGAAAAAAGCCGCCGGCTGTTGAGGCGGGCGGCTCTTTTGTGCAGCGAAATTTTCTGAATTAGAAAAGTTTCGGCGGCAGGGTCAGGCTACGGAGGCGCTTGTGCTGGCGTTTGACAGCAGCGGCAGCCTTACGCTTGCGTTCGGCGGTGGGCTTTTCGTAAAACTCACGGGCACGCAGCTCGGTCAGCAAACCAGTCTTTTCGACCGTGCGCTTGAAGCGGCGGATAGCAACTTCGAACGGCTCATTTTCCTTGACACGAATGTTCGGCATATAAATCACCCCCTTCCGTTAGGCGCCTGCCAGGTCAAGTAAAAGGCAGTGCGCGCAAATTTTGTTCCGCAGATTTTGCGGGTAGCCAAATAGTATAAGCGAAAAAACCTTATCGTTCCAAGTGTTAAAATTCGTGCCCATGTTAGTTCTTGGCATCGAATCCTCCTGCGACGAAACCGGTATTGCGCTCTACGACAGCGAAGCCGGTCTGTTATCCCATGCCCTGCATTCGCAGGTGGTGATGCATGCCGAGTACGGCGGCGTCGTCCCCGAACTCGCTTCGCGCGATCACATCCGGCGTGTCGTGCCGCTGTTGCGCGAGACCCTGGCTCAAGGGGGGCGCCGCCTGGACGATGTCGATGCGGTTGCCTACACGCGCGGCCCCGGCCTCGCCGGCGCGCTCCTTGTCGGCTGTGCCTTTGCCGAGGCGCTGGCACTGGCCATCGACAAGCCGACCATCCCGGTCCATCACCTTGAGGGGCATCTGCTATCGCCGTTGTTGTCGTCGACGCCGCCGAGCTTTCCGTTCGTTGCGCTACTCGTCTCGGGCGGGCATACCCAACTGATGCGGGTTACCGCCGTCGGCGAGTACGAATTGCTGGGCGAAACGCTCGACGATGCAGCCGGCGAAGCCTTCGACAAGAGCGCCAAATTGCTCGGCCTGCCCTATCCGGGTGGCGCGCTCCTGTCGAAACTGGCCGAGCAGGGAAATTCAGGTGTTTACGAACTGCCTCGCCCGATGCTGCATTCCGGCGACCTGAGTTTCAGTTTTTCCGGCTTGAAGACAGCGGTGCTGACGCTGGTCCGCGAACACGCCGATGCCATGAGCGACGAATTCAAGGCCGATGCGGCGCGGGCCTTTCAGGAAGCCATTGTTGAGGTGCTGGTCAAGAAGTCGCTGAAGGCGATGAAGCAGACCGGCCTCAAACAACTGGTTGTGGCTGGCGGCGTCGGGGCCAACCGCCAACTGCGGGCGACTCTCGATGATGAGGCCAGACGCAAGCACTTCCGTGTCTATTATCCGGAACTTGAATTCTGCACCGACAACGGGGCGATGATTGCCCTGGCCGGCTGCCTGCGCTTGCAGGCCGGCACCCCGGCCAAGGCGGCGGGCAGTTTTGCCATCCAGCCGCGCTGGCCCTTGAGCGATCTGTTGCGCTGAGTTTCAGTTGCGGGCGTGGGCGATGGTAAAACTATCAACGCCAGCAATCGTCGTCAGTTCGCCGGACATGGCGGATAGCGGGTGGCCCAGGCGGCGTCCCAAGGCAACTGCGACGAAGCGCCATTCCTGCGCGTCGTTCTTGTGGCAGATGGCAAACGAACCACCGGCCACTTCATAACCGAGTCCAAGCAGGGCGCGGTTAATGATGTTTTCCTGCGGAATGAACCCGGGCTGGAAGTGCAGGCTGATGGTGATCGCATGCCGCGATGGCAGCATTCCTTCGAGCTTTGAGCCGTACATCATGCAGGTGGCGGAAAGCAGGGTGAGCAGGATGGCCGAGAAGTAAAAGCCGATGCCGACCAGTATGCCGATCACCGATGCCGTCCAGATCGAGGCAGCGGTGGTCAGGCCGCTGATGTTCAGCCCTTCCTTCATGATGACACCAGCGCCGAGGAAACCAACACCGGTGACGATGCCCTGAATGACCCGGGTCGGGTCGGGCATGGGTACGGCGGCTCCCCCGGTTTGCAGGAGCGCCGCACCGCCATACCAGGCAGCGGGATAGCCGGCGATTACCGTAACGGCGCAGGAGGCGACGCAGACCAGGCCGTAGGTCCGCATGCCGGCGGCACGACCGTGGTAGGAGCGTTCATAGCCGACGATGAAACCGAGCAGCAGCGCGCCGAACAGATTCATGAAGACGATGATGTTGGTGGCGACCCCTTCGGCCGACCAGTAGCTTGCCAGTGCTTCGGGAGAGAGCGGGCTCATGGGGAAGGCTCCGACGTAGAATTCCCCCTAGTCTTCTCCAAATCCCGCGCTACTGCAAGGTTGGCGGGTTTTCCGGGGCTGCGTGACGACCGTGTCCGGTCCTCAGGCTTTCTTCTTGCCGCCGATCTTCGACTCCTGGCCGGCCAAGAGTCGCTGGATGTTCTGCCAATGCTTGCCTATCAGGGCCATGCCGAGGATGCCGACGATGAGGGCCTGACCATTGCCGCCATGCATCAGGACGGAAAAGACCGGAGCCATACCCGCGGCAACGACAGCAGCCAGCGATGAGTAACGGAAAGCAAAGGCCATGAACAGCCAGGTGCCAGCGACAGCCAGGCCGAGCAGCGGGTCGAGCGCGATGATCACGCCGGCAGCGGTAGCAACACCTTTGCCGCCCTTGAACTTGAGGAAAATCGGGTAGAGGTGGCCGAGAAATACGGCCAGTGCAACGAGGCCGACGACGGTGCTGGAAAAGCCCATCTGCTCAGCGGCAAAAACAGCGACCCAGCCTTTGAGCGCATCACCGATCAACGTGACCAGCGCGGCCTTCTTGTTACCACTGCGCAGAACGTTGGTGGCGCCGGGGTTGCCCGAGCCGTAGCTGCGCGGATCTGCCAGGCCGAAAATCTTTGACGAAATCATGGCGAAGGGAACAGAGCCGAGCAGGTAGGCGGCAACAAGGGCGAGGGCTATTTGCATGGGTCGCTTAGGTGACTTTGGTCGCTGAGGTACAATCGCGCCAAATTTTACACCGCTACTGCGGTCGACCGCCCTATGGACATTATTTTCCTCGAAGAACTGCGCGCCGAAACGTGGATAGGCATCTATCCGCGCGAGAAAGCCATGCCCCAGACGGTCGAGATCTCACTGCAGATCGGCGTGTCGACGGCCTCGGCCGGGGCCAGCGACGATATTCGCGATACCGTCGATTACGCTGTGGTCGTGGAGCGCTTGCGGGCGGACTTGGCCGCCGTTCACTTCAATCTGATCGAGGCTCTGGCAGAACATGTGGCAACGTATGTGCTGGAAACCTTCGCCGTACATTGGGTTCGCGTTTCGGTGGCCAAACTCGGCATGATGCCGGGCGTCAAGCGCGTCGGCGTCATCATCGAGCGTTCGCTCTAGCCTTTTAGCGCCGCCTCGACGACCCTGGGCTTGAGCGTGCGCAGGATGTCGTGCGGATGGACACCGACGAGGAAGCCGCGCCGGCCGCCGTTGATGTAGATCAGCGGCAGGTCGAGGATGGTCTTTTCGATATGCACCGGCATCGCCTTCTTCGTGCCGAAGGGGCTGGTGCCGCCGACCAGGAAGCCGGTATGGCGGTTGGCTACTTCCGGCTTGCACGGCTCGACTTTCTTGCAGCCGATCTGCCGTGCCAGTTCCTTGGTTGAAACCTTGCAGTCGCCGTGCATCAGCACGATCAGCGGTTTGGCGTTTTCATCCTCGAAGACCAGTGTCTTGACCACGGCATGTTCATCGACATTGAGTTCACGCGCCGACACCTTGGTGCCGCCGTGTTCCTCGTAGGCGTAGAGATGGGTCGAGAAAGCCACCTTGTTCGCCTTGAGGAACTTGGTGGCCTGGGTTTCGGGGGCGTGCTCGATTTTGCTCATGGGGTGATTTTAGCCGCGTGGATGATGTTGCGCATGCAGGGACTTGAGGCGTTCACGGGCGACGTGGGTGTAGATCTGGGTGGTCGAAATGTCGGCGTGGCCGAGCAGGAGCTGGACAACGCGAAGGTCGGCACCGTGGTTGAGGAGGTGGGTGGCGAAGGCGTGGCGCAGGACGTGCGGCGACAGTTTGTCGGGCGCAATGCCGGCGATCAGGGCATAACGCTTGATCAGTTGCCAGAAGGCCTGACGGGTCATGGCACCGCCACGGGCGGTGACGAACAGGTCATCGCTCTGCTGGCCATTGAGGATCTCCGGCCGGGTCTCGTCGAGGTAGCGTTGGATCCAATCGATGGCAATCTGGCCGAGCGGCACCAGCCTTTCCTTGCTGCCCTTGCCGAGGGCGCGCAGCACCCCGTCGGCCAGACTGACCTCGTGCAGGCGGAGTCCGACCAGTTCCGAAACGCGCAGGCCCGTCGCGTAGAGGGTCTCGAGCATGGCGCGGTCGCGCCGGCCGAGCGGGGTGTCGAGATCGGGCGCATCAAGCAGCGCCTCGACCTGCTTCTCCGACATGACCTTGGGTAGGCGTGATGGGCGGCTCGGATTGGCCAGTTTGAGTGTCGGGTCGGTGACGATGCGGCCACGGCCAAGCTGCCAGCGGTAGAAGCGACGTAGCGTGGACAGGTAGCGTGCCTGCGAGCTGGCACGGGTCTGCTTCGACAGATGGGCGATGAAGCCGGTCAGCGTTGTTTCGCGCAGATCGAGCAAAGGTTCGTGGGCATTGTTGGCCAGCCACAGGGCGAGACGACCGAGGTCGGAGCGATAGCTGTTTAGCGTCGCCTTGGCCAGGCCATCTTCCAGCCAGAGGGCGTCGCAGAAATGGTCGATTTCGGCGAGGTCAGCTGGTGCAGCGGGATTCATGCGTCAGCAGCCAGCGTTTGACATCAAGCAGGAAGCCGCCGCGCTCGCGGGCAAAGCCACCCAGCCCGCCCCCGGTGGCAACGACACGATGGCAGGGCACCACGACCGGGTAAGGATTGGCGCCGCAAGCCTGGCCGACCGCCCGTGGCGCGTTATTGAGAAACTTTGCCACTTCGCCATAGGTGTTCGTACGGCCATTCGGGATAGCCGAAATCTGCGCCCAGACGCGGCGCTGGAAAGTGGTGCCGGCCTGCCGCAGGGGCAGCCCGAAGGTGAAGTCGGGATCGGCGAGATAGGCCTCGATCTGGCGCACGGCCTCGGCCGCCAGCGGCGAAGCGGGGGCTAACGCCGGGCGTGGCTCAAGAAAGTCGATGTGGGTAATTTCGTCATCGCTGCACTGAATGCCGAGGGCAAAGCCGGGGGCGGCGACGATGGCTTGATAGGCGTTGGTCTTCATGAGGCCTCCGAGGTCGTTGCCAGGGTGGACTGGCGAGAGCGGCGAAAATTCAGAATGCCGCAATCCCGGTCTGAGCCCGGCCAAGAATCAGCGCGTGGATGTCGTGCGTGCCTTCGTAGGTGTTGACCACTTCCAGATTGACGACATGGCGGATGACGCCGAAGTCGTCGGAAATGCCGTTACCGCCGAGCATGTCGCGGGCGGTTCGGGCGATGTCGAGGGCCTTGCCGCAGGAGTTGCGCTTGAGCATCGAGACGTTTTCCGGACAGGCGCTGCCGTCGTCCATCATGCGGCCGAGACGTAGCACGCTCTGGAGGCCGAGGGTGATTTCGGTCTGCATGTCGACCAGCTTTTTCTGGATCAGCTGGTTGGCGGCCAGCGGGCGGTCGAACTGCTTGCGCTCCAGAGTGTATTGGCGGGCCGTGTGCCAGCAGGCCTCGGCGGCACCCAAAGCGCCCCATGAAATGCCGTAGCGGGCCGCGTTCAGACAGGTGAACGGGCCTTTCAGGCCGGTCACGCCGGGCAGCAGGTTTTCCGCCGGGACGAAAACCTCGTCCATGACGATCTCGCCGGTAATCGAGGCGCGCAGGCCGACCTTGCCGTGGATGACCGGCGCGCTTAACCCGGCCATGCCGCGGTCGAGAATGAAGCCGCGAATGATGCTTTCATCATCCTTGGCCCAGACGACAAAGACATCGGCAATCGGCGCGTTGGTGATCCACATCTTGCTGCCGGACAGCTTCCAGCCACCGGGTACGGCGCGGGCGCGGGTGCTCAGGCTGCCGGGGTCGGAGCCGGAGTCCGGTTCGGTCAGACCGAAACAGCCGATCAGCTTGCCCTGGCCGAGGCCGGGGAGGTATTTCTCTTTTTGTGCCTCGGAGCCGAAAGCAAAGATCGGCAGCATGACCAGCGAGGACTGCACACTGAGCATCGAACGGTAGCCCGAGTCGACGTACTCGACCTCGCGGGCGATCAGGCCATACGAGACATAGTTGAGCCCGGCGCCACCGTATTGTGGCGGCAGGGTGGCACCGAGCAGGCCCATGGCACCCATCTCGCGGAAAATGGCCGGGTCGGTGTGCTCGTTGCGGAAGGCATCGCGAATGCGCGGCTGCAATGCTTTCTGGGCGAATTGCCGGGCCGCGTCACGGACTAGCCGTTCATCGGCGGCCAGCTGGCTGTCGAGCCGGAAAGGGTCGGCCCAGTCGAAGGCGGCCTTAGCCACGGACGTGACCATCGCCGAGGACGATCCATTTCTGGCTGGTCAGTCCTTCCAGACCGACCGGGCCACGGGCGTGGATCTTGTCGGTGGAAATGCCGATTTCGGCCCCCAGGCCGTACTCGAATCCATCGGCAAAGCGCGTCGACGCGTTGATCATGACCGAGGCCGAATCAACTTCGCGCAGGAAGCGCATGGCTTTCGGATGGTTGTCAGTGACGATGGCTTCGCTGTGGTGTGATGAGTACTGGTTGATGTGGGCGATGGCCTCGTCAATGCCGGCGACGACCTTGACCGAAATGATCGGCGCGAGGAATTCGGTGTAGTGGTCCTCTTCCGTCGCCGCGATGGCCTTCGGCACGATGGCGCAGGTTTCGGCACAGCCACGGATTTCGACCCCCTTGGCGGTCAGCATGGCGGCAATCGGCGGCAGCAGCATGGCGGCGACCGAGCGGTCGACGAGCAGCGACTCGGCGGTGTTGCAGGTGCCGTAACGCTGGGTCTTGGCGTTCTCGACGATTTTCAGGGCCTTGTTCGGATCGGCTTCCTCTTCGAGGTAGACATGGCAGTTGCCGTCGAGGTGCTGGATCATCGGCACGCGGCATTCGGCCAGCAGCCGGGCGATCAGGCCCTTGCCGCCACGCGGTACGATGACGTCGACAAATTCGCGCATGGTGATCAGCTCGCCGACGGCGGCGCGGTCGGTGGTATTGATGACCTGCACGGCATCGGCCGGCAGCCCGGCGGCTTGCAGGCCTTCCTGGACCAGTGCGGCAATGGCGCGATTCGAGCGAATGGCTTCCGAGCCACCGCGCAGGATGGCGGCGTTGCCGGATTTCAGGCAGAGGGCGGCAGCGTCGGCCGTGACGTTCGGACGGGCCTCGTAGATGATGCCGATGACGCCAAGCGGGACGCGCATCTTGCCGACCTGGATACCGGACGGCTGGTATTTGAAGTCACCCATTTCGCCGATCGGGTCGGCCAGCTTGGCAACTTGTTCAACGCCGTCGGCCATGCTGTCCACGCCTTTTTCGGAGAGGGTCAGGCGGTCGAGCATGGCGCTTTCAAGCCCGGCGGCGCGGGCGGCAGCCAGATCTTCCTGGTTGGCAGCGACCAGCGCGGCTTTTTCGCGGCGGATGGCGGTGGCAATGGCGAGCAGCGCGGCATTTTTCTCGGCCGTCGAGGCCGAGGCAAGGCGGCGCGAGGCAGCGCGGGCCTGGCGACCGACCGTCTGCATATATTCTTTGATGTCCATGATGTTCTTCGTGCGGGGCAAAGGAACATTATAGCCAGCAAATTTAGGGGGAACTTCCGTAACCGGGTAAACTCTTATCCGCAACGACAACAGGGCTTTCCGTCGAGGACAAGATGGCAGAAAAATTGATATTGCCGACCGAGGTCAAGGTCTGCGCTACGTGCAGCTTCTGGGATGGCGAACGGCATGTGGACGCCGAGATGAAGCTTGTGGTGGTTTCCGAGGAGTGCGAGGGCGAATGTCTGGTGCAGGAGAAATCCAAGCCAGGGCTGCATGACGTCCGCGCCGAGTGCAGTTGCATCTGGGAAGACCTGGAGCCGGACGTTCCGGCTGACGACAACAAACCAGCCTGATTACTTCGCCGCGGCCAGGCGCAGGCCGAGCCGCAGGAATTCTTCCCAGACATTGCCGTGACCGATGCCCTTGGCCAGACGGTCGATCTTTCCGGCATGTTGCAGCGCTGCTTCGAGGGTGCTGGTGCTCAGACGTTGTAGCGCCTTTTTAACCGGATTGGCCCGCGGTCCCCAGACTTTCGCATCCTTGAGCAGCATATCGACCGGTTTGCCGGCATCCAGGCCAGCCCGAATCATGGTCAATGCCCGGATTTCCTCGCTCATGGCCCAGAGCACCAGAGGCGGTGCTTCGCCCTCCTGCATCAGGCCGTCCAGTGTCCGCGTCAGGCGGGCGATGTCGCCCGAAAGCAGTGCTTCGCGCAGACCATCGATGTCATAGCGGGCGACGTTGAGTACGGCGTCGCGAATCTGCGCCAGGCTCAACTGGCCGGCCGGGTAAAGCAGGCCGAGTTTCTGGATTTCCTGGTGCGCGGCAAGCAGATTGCCTTCGACACGCTCGGCGATGAATTTTAGGCTTTCCAGATCGGCGCTTTGCTGCTGGCGGCGCAGGCGGCCGACGATCCAGCCCGGCAGTTCGGTCAGTGGCGGGGCAATCAGTTTGATGGCGACGCCGGCGTTGACCAGAGCGGTGAACCAGACGGCCTTTTCCTCGCGCCAGTCGAGTTCGGGCAGGGTAATCAGCAGAAGATTGTCCATCGACAGGTTCTGGCACCACTGCTGCAGGGCGGCGCTGCCTTCCTTGCCCGGCTTACCGGTGGGGATGCGCAGGTCGATCAGTTTTTTATCGCCGAACAGGGACATGTTGCCGCCGGCCGCTAGTAACTGGCCCCAGTCGAACTGCGGCAGCACGGTCAGTACTTCGCGCTCGCTGTAGCCTTGCTGGCGGGACTTGGCGCGGATGGCGTCAGCCGCCTCGATGACCAGTAACGGGTCGTCACCGTAGAGGACGTAGAGCGGGCGCAACTCGCGTTCGAGATGCGCCGCCAGCTGTTCGCCCTTGAGGAGCATTATTCGTCGTCTTCGAGATCGGGGTTTTTCGGCTTGACGACGCTCAGGCGGCGCATGATCTGATTGACCAGGTCATTGTTCATGTCGCGCCAGAGCAGTCCTTCTTCAAGATCCTTGGCGAGGACGTTGGAATCGTCGAAGGAAATGTCGCGGGTCAGTGCCACTTCATTGATCGGTACCAGCACCTGCCCCTTTTGGTTGACCACCTGGAAGGTATAGGTCAGCTGCAGTCGGTATTCGCGCACTCGGCCCTGGGCATTGACGCTGAGAATGCCCTTTTGACGAATGTCGCCCAGTTGCTGGAAGATGGCCTCGGCCGATTTGGCATCGTCGACGATCTCGGTGCTGCCACTGGACCGGATGTAGCGCTGCAGCCAGATATTGACGTCGGCGGTGTCGGGCAGGGCGATATACATCGTCTTGTAGGGCAGGTTGCCGCTGCCGACGCCGCGCAGATGAAAACCGCAGCCGGCAATGGCAGCAGCGAGGATCAATGCGAACAGCAGGCGGAGCGGCAAGCGCATGGCAGCTTTCCTTAAACGACGATATTGACCAGTCGGCCCGGCACCACGACCACTTTCTTTGCCGGCTTGCCTTCCATGAACTTCTGCGCATCGGGGTTGGCCAGTGCGGCCGCCTCGATGCTTGCCTTGTCGGCCTCGGCGGGGACGCGGATGGCGCCGCGCAGCTTGCCGTTAACCTGGATCATCAGCTCGATTTCGTCTTGCTTGAGGGCGGCCGGATCAGCTTTGGGGAAAGCCTGGACGCCGGCATCCTGACCCGGCTTTAGCTCGGCGTAAAGCGCCTGACCGATATGCGGGACGATGGGGAAGAGAAGCAGGGCGATACTTTCCAGTGCTTCCTGTGACAGGGCGCGGCCGGCTGGGGTGTTCAGGTCGCATTTGTCGTAGGCGTTGAGCAGTTCCATGACCGCAGCGATGGCCGTGTTGAACTGCTTGCGCCGGCCGTAATCGTCGGCCACCTTGCCCATCGTCTGGTGCAGCTTGCGCCGCAGGTCAGCCTGGGTCGGGCTCAACCCGTCATTGCTCGTGCAGGCGGCGACAAGGCCGCCCTGAACGTGGTCGTAGGTCGTCTTCCACAGGCGGCGAAGGAAGCGGTAAGCGCCTTCAACGCCGGCGTCGGACCATTCCAGCGACTGGTCGGGCGGCGAGGCGAACATGATGAACAGGCGGGCCGTATCGGCGCCGTACTGGTCAATCAGGGCCTGCGGGTCGACGCCGTTGTTCTTCGACTTCGACATCTTTTCAGTACCGCCGATGACCACCGGCAGGCCGTCGGTCTTCAGCGTGGCGCCGGTCGGGCGACCCCGTTCGTCGGTGACGACGTCCACGTCGGCCGGATTGATCCACAGCTTCTTGCCGCCATCGAGATCGCGGTAGAAGGTGGGCGCCACGACCATGCCTTGCGTCAGCAAGTTGGCAAACGGTTCGCCAAGATTGCCGATAAGACCGACGTCACGCATCAGCTTGGTGAAGAAGCGCGAATAGAGTAGATGCAGGATGGCGTGTTCGATGCCGCCGATGTACTGGTCGATGCCGCCCTTGCACCAGTACTGGACGCGCTCGTCGACCATGGCAGTGGTGTTGTCGGGGCAGGCATAGCGCAGGAAGTACCAGGACGACTCGAAGAAAGTGTCCATCGTGTCGGTTTCGCGCCGCGCTGCGCCGCCGCATTTCGGGCAGGCGCATTCGTAGAACTCGGGCATTTTGGCGAGCGGCGAACCGGCGCCCGTGATCTCGACATTCTCGGGCAGGACAACCGGCAACTGGTCATCCGGGACCGCTACGTCGCCGCAGGTTTTGCAGTGGATGATGGGAATCGGGCAGCCCCAATAACGCTGGCGGGAAATCCCCCAGTCGCGCAGGCGGAACTGCACCTTCTTGTCGCCCAGGTTCTGGGCGGCGAGGTCGGCGGCGATGGCATCGACGGCGGCTTCGTAAGCGAGGCCATCATACTTGCCGGAATTGACCAGGATGCCGCGTTGCTTGTCGGCGTACCACTCGGCCCAGGCTTCATGGCTGAAGGAGGTTTCACCGTCCACGGCGACGACCTGCTTGATCGGCAGGTTGTATTTCAGGGCAAAGGCGAAATCGCGTTCGTCGTGGGCCGGTACGGCCATCACGGCACCGTCGCCGTAGCTCATCAGCACGTAGTTGCCGACCCAGACTTCGACCTGCTGGCCGGTCAGCGGATGGGTGACATAGATGCCGGTCGGCATGCCCTTCTTTTCCATCGTGGCGATGTCGGCTTCGGCGACGCCGCCCTTCTTGCATTCCTCGATGAAGGCAGCGAGTTGCGGCTTGTCGGCGGCGGCGCGCGTGGCCAGCGGGTGTTCGGCCGCCACGGCGACGAAAGTGACGCCCATGATGGTGTCGGCGCGGGTGGTGAACACCCACAGCTTTTCGTCGGCATTGTCAGCCAGCGGGAAGGCGAAGCGCACGCCGGTGCTCTTGCCGATCCAGTTTTTCTGCATCAGCCGGACCTGTTCCGGCCAGCCCGGCAGGTTGTCGAGTTCGCTCAGCAGTTCTTCGGCGTAGGCGGTGATCTTCATGTAATACATGGGGATCTCGCGCTTCTCGATGAGTGCGCCAGAGCGCCAGCCGCGGCCGTCGATGACCTGTTCGTTGGCGAGCACGGTGTGGTCCACCGGGTCCCAGTTAACGGTGCCGAGTTTCTTGTAAACCAGGCCCTTTTCGTAGAGGCGGGTAAACAGCCACTGTTCCCAGCGGTAGTACTCGGGGGTGCAGGTGGCGAATTCGCGTTCCCAGTCGATGGCAAAACCCAGCGACTTCAACTGCTGGCGCATGTAATCGATGTTGGAATACGTCCACCCGGCCGGCGGTACATTGTTCTGCAGCGCGGCGTTTTCCGCCGGCATGCCGAAGGCGTCCCAGCCCATCGGCTGCATGACATTGAAACCCTGCATCTTGTGGAAACGGGAAAGAACGTCGCCGATGGTGTAGTTGCGAACGTGGCCCATGTGCAGTTTGCCCGAGGGGTACGGGAACATCGACAGGCAGTAGTATTTCGGCTTGGTGGTGTCTTCGACGGCGCGGGCGGCACCGGTCGTGTCCCAGTGTTGCTGGGCGGCGCGCTCGATGTCGGCCGGGGTGTATTTGTCCTGCATGGGCATGGCGGAGTTCATTCGCTGAAAATCGTGAAGTAACCGCGAATTATACCGGTTGATGCCAGGTAGTCGGCGATGAGGGTGGCGGCGGACGTGCGTTGATGTGCTTGCGGTGTAACGTTTACTTTTTGTCGGGCGCGCATGGTCACGGGCTTGGTGTGCCGCCTTCCGCAAGGCGGCACACCAAGCCCATTTCATGGGGAATGGGCACGACAGGCAGCGGCCATGACGGCGGGTCCGCGAATAGGCTCGTAACGGTGCCGCAGGAATTCTGGCCGGGATGAATCAGTGACCGGGGGGAACTGATGCAGCGCCTGCACGCGCTGCATCAGCAGGGGTCAGCTTAACGCCGCCCGGTCACGCCGCTTTTTTTTGCGGGTAGATGCCTTCCCAAGTGTTCTGCCAGTAACGGTAGGCGTTCTGGGTGGCGGCCAGTGACAGCAGGGACATCCGGGTCTGGTGGCGCCACATCCATGATAGTTGCGGAGCCGGCGTCAGGTTGTAGGATGGCGCCTTGCCAACTTCGTCTTCGACGATCGTCAGAAAGCGATCGACGGCCAGGCCGTAGTAGGCTGAGCCTTCGGTTTTGCCGGTGAGATACTCGGCTTCGCTGACGGCGCGGCGCCACAGCTTGAGCGCTAGCTCGTCGCTGATGCCGGCCTTGCGGGCGATCCATGGCAGGATCTTCGGTGCATTCATGCTGTTCATGCTGTTTCTCCTTTTCTAGGTAGCATTCGCTACTTGTAGATCAGACTGCCCTTTGGGCAAATAGTTTTGTGCACTGCAATATTTTTTAGTTGAGTATAAGGGTGCACTCGGCATCTGACTGTGAAAAAATGCGCGTAATTGTAGGATTCGTTGTACAAATACAACTTATTGGTCATACCAATTAACCGCCGTTCCTTCGGCTTACCTAGAGACGCAATGTCCGATCTCCTCGCAAATCTTAATTCGCCGCAACTTCAAGCGGTTACGTTGCCACCCGTGCATGCCTTGATCCTCGCCGGGGCGGGGAGTGGCAAGACCCGGGTGCTCACGACGCGCATTGCCTGGCTGATGTCGGTCGGTCAGGTCGGACCGCATGGCGTGCTCGCGGTGACCTTTACCAACAAGGCCGCCAAAGAAATGACGGCGCGACTGTCGACCCTGGTGCCGATCAATACGCGGGGGATGTGGATCGGAACTTTTCACGGTCTCTGCAACCGTCTGTTGCGCGCTCATTACCGCGAGGCCGGGTTGCCGCAAACCTTCCAGATCCTTGATTCGGCGGACCAGTTGGCGATGGTCAAGCGTCTGCTCAAGAACTTGAACGTCGATGACGAGAAGTATCCACCGCGCGAACTCTGTCATTTCATCAATGCCCATAAAGAGCAGGGCGTGCGGGCGGCGCAGGCCGAGGTATATGACAATTACACGCAAAAACGTGTTGATTTGTATGCCGAGTACGAAAACCAGTGCAATCGTGAAGGCGTGGTCGATTTTGCCGAGCTGCTCTTGCGTTGTTATGAATTGCTGCAGCGCAACGAACCTTTGCGAAAACACTATCAGGAACGCTTCCGTTACATCCTCGTCGACGAGGTGCAAGACACCAATAAACTGCAATACGCCTGGCTCAAATTGCTGGCCGGGGGCGGTGCGAAAGTCTTTGCCGTGGGTGACGACGATCAGAGCATCTACGCTTTTCGCGGTGCCGAGGTCGGCAACATGCGTGATTTCGAACGCGACTACGCTGGCGACAATGTCATCCGTCTTGAACAGAACTACCGCTCGCACGGCAATATCCTGACGGCAGCCAATGCCATCATCAAAAATAACCGTGAGCGCCTGGGCAAGAATTTGTGGACCGATGCCGGCGACGGCGAACCGATCCGCGCCTTTGAGGCTTATTCCGATCTCGACGAGGCGCGCTTTGTCGTCGAGGAAATCCGCGAACTGGTCCGCGATGGCATTTCGCCGACGCAGATTGCGTTGCTCTATCGTTCCAATGCCCAGTCGCGCGTGCTCGAAAACGAGTTGTTCACCAAAAATGTGCCGTACAAGGTCTATGGTGGTCTGCGCTTCTTCGAGCGACAGGAAATCAAGCACGCCCTGGCCTACCTGCGCCTGCTCGGCAATCCCGACGACGACACGGCTTTCCTGCGCGTCGTCAATTTCCCGACGCGCGGCATCGGTGCGCGGTCGCTGGAAAACCTCCAGGCGACGGCCCACCAGACCAATTCCAGTCTTTACAACGCAGCCGCCTCGTTGAGCGGCAAGGCCGGCCAGACGGTCGGTGCTTTCATACGCCTGATCGAGGCGCTACGGCAGGAAACCGAAGGTCTGCCGCTGCCCGAGATGGTCGAGCACGTCATCGAAAAGTCCGGGCTGGCGCAGCATTACCGCACTGACAAGGAAGGTCAGGACCGGCTGGAGAATCTGGACGAACTGATCAACGCCGCCGCCACCTTCATCGATGACGAAGGCGCCATCGGCGAAGGCGGGGCGCTGGTTTCCTTCCTCACCCTGGCCTCGCTGGAGGCCGGCGAACATCAGGCTGGCGAAGGGCAGGAGGCGGTCCAGTTGATGTCCGTTCATGCCGCCAAGGGGCTGGAGTTCGACGTCGTATTCATCACCGGCCTGGAACAGGGCTTGTTCCCCCATGAAAACTCGATCAACCAGGGCAAGGATGGCCTGGAGGAGGAGCGACGGCTGATGTACGTCGCGGTCACCCGTGCCCGCCAGCGTCTCTACGTATCCTGTGCGCAGACCCGCATGCTGCATGGTCAGACACGATATTGCGTACCTTCCGGCTTTCTGGACGAAATTCCCGAACAATTGCTGCTCAAGCTGAACAAGAAGGCCGAACCGGCTGCCGCCTTTCCGGCTTTCGGCTCCTTCGGTGGCGGCTATGCCGAGCCGGTCGCTGCTGGTGGCCTGCGCATCGGGCAGACTGTCGAGCATGCCAAGTTCGGCATCGGCGTCATCGTATCGACCGAAGGGCGTGGCGCCGATGCCCGTGTCCAGATCAATTTCGGCGGCAGCGGCATGAAATGGCTGGCGCTGGAGTATGCCAAGCTGACGCCGGTCTGACCCGGTGCGGTGCGCCGCCGCATGGCTGGCGCAATTTTTACCCGGCTCTGCGCTAGATCGAAGGCCGGCAGGGTGATAACCTCGTTATCTCGCAATAGCGACCCAATAATGAGGAGACCACCATGCCCCACGCCATTCGACTTCACCAGCACGGCGGCCCGGAAGTGCTGTCCTGGGAAACGATCGATCTGCCGGCGCCAGCTCCCGGCGAGGCTACCGTCCGCCACGGCGCGGTCGGCCTCAATTACATTGATGTCTACCACCGTACCGGCCTGTATCCACTGGCCTTGCCCTCCGGTATCGGCATGGAAGGCGCCGGTGTCGTCGAGGCGGTGGGCGAGGGGGTCAGCGAGCTCAGGGTGGGTGACCGTGTCGCCTATGCCGGTGGGCCGCTCGGTGCCTACGCAGATGTGCGCAATATTCCGGCGCATCGCCTGCTGAAACTGCCCGATTCGATTCCCTTTGAAACCGGTGCGGCGATGATGTTGCAAGGGCTGACGGCCGCCTATCTGCTGCGCAAGACCTATCGCGTCCAGCCCGGCGACGCCGTACTGATTCAGGCGGCGGCAGGCGGGGTCGGCCTGATTGCCTGTCAGTGGGCGCGGGCCCTCGGGGCGACGGTGATCGGCACCGTCGGTTCGCCAGCCAAGGCCGAACTGGCCAGGGCGCACGGCTGCCATCATGTGATCAACTACAGCACTGAAAACTTCGCCCAGCGGGTTCGTGAAATCACCAACGGCGAAGGCGTTGCCGTCGTCTATGACGGGGTTGGCAAGGACACCTTTGCCGGGTCACTCGACAGCTTGCGCCCGATGGGCATGATGGTGTCGTTTGGCAATGCTTCCGGCCCGGTGCCGCCACTCGACCTCATCCTGTTGTCGCAGAAGGGTTCATTGTTCATCACCCGGCCGACCCTCATGAACTACACGGCCAAGCGCGAGGATCTCGTGGCGCTGGGCAGCGAGTTGTTCGATGTCGTGGTTGCCGGGCAGGTCAAGATCGAGGTTAACCAGTCTTATGCGCTGAAGGATGCCGCCCAGGCCCATCGTGACCTTGAGGCGCGCAAGACTACCGGCTCGACGATTCTGCTGCCATGATGGCCCGGTTCAAGGCAGGGCTTCTCTCGCTGCGCGACCTGTTCGCCACGGCCTGGTGGGTCATCCTGCTGGCCGGTATCGGTTTTGCGGTGGCCTATCAGTTTGTCGAGCCGGCGCCGCCAAAGAAAATTGTCATCAGCACCGGCAGCGAGAGTGGTGCCTATTACCAGTTCGCCCAGCGCTACGCCGCTATCCTGGCCAAAAATGGCGTCACGCTTGAAGTCAAAGCCTCGGCCGGGGCGCTCGATAACCTGGCGCGGCTGAGCAATAACGAGGCGCAGATCGGCTTCGTTCAGGGCGGCGTCATGCCACCCAAGGCCGATCCGGATGCCGAGGATGAATCCGGTCTGCTCTCGCTCGGCAGCGTCTTTTACGAGCCGGTATGGGTTTTCTATCGTGGCGATAAGGTGCTGACCCGCCTGACCGAATTGAAGGGCAAGCGTATCGCCATTGGTCAGGAAGGCTCGGGAGTGCGTCAGTTGGCGCAGCAACTGCTCGAAGCCAACGAAATTCCTGCGGGCGATCACCTTGTCCCGCTGGCCGGCTTGAAAGCAGCTGAAGAACTCCAGCAGGGGCGGATCGATGCCGCTTTTATCATTGCCGCCGAGAAAGCCCCGGTGGTGCAACTGCTGCTCCGCTCTCCGGGCGTCCACATCATGAGTTTTTCCCAGGCGGGGGCTTATCAGCGCCGTTTCCCCTTCCTTACCAAGCTGACTTTCCCGCACGGCGTCGCCGATCTGGTCCGCGACTTTCCGCCCGAGGACATCAAGGTGCTGGCCCCGACTGCCAACCTGATCGTCCGAGATGACCTGCATCCGGCCCTGCAGGCGCTGCTCCTTCAGGCCGCCAGTGAAGTGCATGGCAAATCCGGCTTCTTTCAGGATGCTGGTGAGTTTCCGTCCTACAAGGACCAGATGCTGCCCCTGTCGCCAGAGGCCGCTCGCTACTTCAAGTCCGGGCCATCCTTCCTGCAGCGCTACCTGCCTTTCTGGCTGGCCGTGCTGGTCGACCGGCTGATCGTCATGCTGGTCCCGGTCTTCATGCTCCTCATTCCGCTGCTCAAGGTGGCCCCGGCCATTTATAACTGGCGCGTTCGATCCAAGGTTTTCCGCTGCTACGGCGAACTGAAATTTCTTGAAGACGACCTTAAGAACCGCTTTGAGCCGACCAAGCTGAGGGACTACCGGAATCGTCTGGATGCCATCGAGGATGAAGCCAGTGCCCTGCACATCCCGCTCGGCTTCACTGACCTCGTCTACACACTGCGCGAACACGTCAATCTGGTTCGCAACATCATCGACAAGAAGGAAGCATCGGCATGAAAGCCTTTTTGGTCGCCAACCCCAAGGGCGGTTCCGGGAAAAGTACGCTAGCCACCAATCTGGCCGGCTATTTCGCCAGCCGGGGGCGCGACGTCATGCTCGGTGACATTGATCGGCAGCAATCATCGCGTGAATGGCTCGGCATCCGGCCCTTCGCGCTGCCCACCATCGACAGCTGGGAGGTTGGCGTCGACAAGGTCTCCCGGCCGCCGAAGGGCACCTCGCACGTTGTACTCGATACCCCGGCCGGCTTGCACGGCAAACTGCTGGAGCGGGTTCTCAAGCTGTCGACGCGGGTTATTGTGCCGGTCCAGCCATCAATGTTCGACATGCTGGCAACGCGTCATTTCCTCACCGAACTGCTTTCCGAAAAAGCCATCCGCAAAGGCAAGGCTGATGTCGCCGTGATCGGCATGCGCGTCGACGCCCGGACCCGGGCTGCCGGAGAATTGGAGCGCTTCTTCGCCACCTTCGATCTGCCGGTGCTCGCCTATCTGCGTGATACCCAAGTCTATGTTCAGGCGACAGCAGCCGGCATGACCCTCTTCGACCTCCCCCCGTCGCGTGCCGAACGCGATCTGGAGCAGTGGCAGTCGATCATTCAGTGGGTTGAGGCGGGGTAGGTGGGTTGTGGGGGTGGCAGTTAAGTGCCCATTCCGGCCATCCAACTTTCTCCAGAACAGTCAGTCAGCCAAACCCTGACTCAGCGAACTGGACTGCTCCGAAGCTGCCGTTGGTGACCTCACCCAGTCGGCCATAGTCCCCTAATTGTGACACCCCAACTTAGTTGCCTTCAACGCTCTTGCGTAGTCAGTTTTTCACACTCTACCAAGTCCTTCCTTAAGCAGTTCATCAAGAAAAGCTTGAGCTGGTAACGAGAGAATCTTGCTGCTCAGGTGCACGACATTCCATGCCTGCTTGAGCGGGAATCCTTCAACTTCGAGGATAGCCAGACCATCCCGCGCGAAACCGTTACCCAGCGCATGGCGCGAGAGAACGGACAAGCCCATGCCGCTAGCGACCAGATCACGAATCGCCTCATTGCTGGCGAGCGCGAGACGCACTTTGAGTTGCGTACCGAGCGCCTGCATGTGCTGATCGATAACGTGACGTGACCCGGAACCCAGTTCGCGCAAAAGGAACGCTTCGCTGGCCAGGTCCTGGATCGAAACAGGTTTGCCGACGGCCCAATGGGTAGCCGGGGCAATCACGACATACTCATTGTCAAGAAAGGGCAGACTGACGATATCCAGATCATCAGGTGGATAGGACATTACGTAGAGATCGTCCTGATTGTTGCGCAGGCGCTCGACAATTTTTGCGCGGTTGGCGATCTCCAGTTCGATATCAATATCCGGATAACGCTGGCAAAAGGCGCCCAGCATGCGGGGAAGAAAATACTTGGCGGTGGTGACCAAGGCGACACGCAATTTGCCACGTCTCAGCCCTTTCAGCTCGTCGACTGCCGACTCGAATCGATTCCAGATGTCATCGAGGCTGCGCACCGTTTTGAGCAATTCCTCACCAGCGGGCGTTAATGCAATATCGCGCCCGGTCTGTTCGAAAAGAGGTAGGCCGATAGTCTCCGAAATTTGCTTTATCTGTATGGAAACAGCCGGCTGAGTCAGGTGGAGTGCGTCCGCCGCTTTGGTAAAACTATTCAGCCGGGAGACAGCAGCAAAGGTTTCCAGCTGGCGAAAGGTAATGCGACGACGTGGCATATATAAGCCTCAACAAATTATTGGTCATCAATTGTTTAATTGGATTTTATATGTTTCAGCAACGATAGTGGCATTGCAAGCACTGCAAATATCGACCCGACCTTTTCAAGGAGACCCGAAGTGCGTAAATACACCAACAACAGCCCGGAAGCTGGTGCCCGCCTTGTGGCACTGGCATTGATGGCCGACGGGGCCATTGATCGCAGTGAAATCCTGTTGCTTGAGCGGCAGAACGTGATGGCTCGACTCGGCCTGGACAACGAGCAGTTCGACGCGATCTATTACGAATACTGCACGGACATGCTGGCCAGTGCACAACGCCATGCTTCCGGGCGACTCGAACTGGATAAACTGGCCATCAAAGCGCTGCTCGACGAAATCAGCGATCCCGTGCTGCAGAAAAAAATACTGCGCATCTTGCTTGATATCGTCCATGCCGACCATCGCCTGACTGCCGGCGAAGCCTCATTGATTGCACTGGCCCTCGAGCGCTGGGACATGAACTTGTGCGGCATGACCGATTCATCCGTCCCGCGCCATTGCCTGTCTTCAGATACGCCAATCCGTCACGGCTCAACGGTCAGCAGTACCGGAGCAAGTCATCATGTTGCCACTGGATAGACTACCGACCAGTGCCGCCGCAACGCCGTTGCGCAGCAGCATCCTCCGTGAGTTCGTCATGCGCCAGGACAGGCCGGCCCGTGATCAACGGGTTGATTTGCCGGAGATTCAGGAATCCTTTCGCGTCAGTTTCAGCGATGCCGCGGTGGCAGCATCCGCTGACGATATACGAACTGTCCTGCAAAACGCCCGGCCGACCGATGAGCGGAGCACGACCGAGCGCCAGTTGCAGGCCTATCTGGCGATTGCCAACTTATGAAATGCCGCACAAACAACTCATAAGTTACACCAAATGTATTATAGAAATTTGTTTAATTGGATTTAATAAATTAACACACGCATAGTGTCCCCGTGCCCACCGAAATGGGACGAAACCGAAACACTAATCCGACTTTCAAGGAGATTCAAAATGCGTAACTACCCTACCGACAGCCCCCAAGCCATGGGCCGCCTCGTTGCCCTGACCCTGATGGCTGACGGCGCCATCGATGCGAGTGAACTGAAACTTCTCGATCACACGGACAGCATTCATCGTCTGGGCCTCAACGAAGAGAGCTTCGACAAGGTGATTCACGAACTGTGTGACGACATGCTGACCAGCGCCCACCGCACTCTGAGCGGACACCTGGAACTTGACGTGAAGAGCATTGACCTTCTGCTCGCCGAAGTTCAACACCCCTTGTTGCAAAAACAGGTGTTGCGCATGATGCTGGATGTCGTCAATGCCGACAGGGAGCTCTCCGGTGGAGAGGCTGTGCTGGTGGCCGAGGCCATGAAGCTCTGGGAAATCAACCTGCATGAAGTCGCTGACAGCTCGGTTCCCTCCCTGAGCACGCGGACCCGGCGTCACTATGAGCACGCGCATGCCTGACTGTTGAATGCTTCCGGATCGTTGTAATCCGGAGCGAGCACAAAGGGGAGTAGCTCTTCGTCGCGGCGTCGTCAGCACGGAATGATTCACTGGTTCCCGGCGTCACGGGTGGTTCTGGCAACAGGGCCGCGAGCAAGACCTTTGCAGCACCTCAAGCGCAGACGACACTCAAAAGTGCACTGGCCAGGCGCTGTCTCAAGGTTTTACTGAGCGGGAGAGAATACTCATGGAAACGATTGGCACCTGGTGGATGTGGTCCGGCTTTTTTGTCATCGTCCTCATTATGCTGGCCATCGACCTCTTCGTCGTCGGCGGCAGCAAGCAACACCGAGTCACGCTCAAGGAAGCAGCCACCTGGTCGGGAATCTGGGTCGGCGTCTCGCTCATTTTTGCCGGCGCTCTCTGGTGGTACCTCGACGGCACTGCCGGGCGGGAACTGGCCAACCAGAAAGCGCTGGAATACATCACCGGCTACCTCATCGAAAAATCGCTGGCCATCGACAACGTTTTTGTCTGGCTCATGTTGTTTAGCTTCTTTGCCATTCCGCTCGAACTCCAAAAACGCGTACTCATCCTTGGCGTGCTCGGCGCCATCATCATGCGCACGGTAATGATCTTTGCCGGCGTCTGGCTCATCACCCAGTTTCATTGGCTGCTCTACGTATTCGGTGCCTTTTTGCTGGTCACCGGCATCAAGATGTGGTGGTTCGCCGAGGCCACCCCGGACCTCGCCAACAACCCCGTAATCCTGTGGATGCGTCGCCACATGAAAGTGAGCGAAGAACTGCACGGCGAACGCTTCTTCATTCTGAAGGAAGAGGCCGGCAAACTCGCGCGCTACGCCACGCCACTCTTCCTCGTGTTACTCCTCGTCGAATTCACTGACCTGATCTTCGCGGTCGACTCGATCCCGGCCATCTTCGCGATCACCACCGACCCATTCATCGTGCTGACCTCGAACATCTTCGCCATCCTCGGCCTGCGCGCCATGTACTTCCTGCTCGCCGATATGGCCGACCGCTTCTCCCTGCTCAAGTACGGCCTGGCCATCGTGCTCATGTTCATCGGCGTCAAGATGCTCCTCATCGACCTCTTCAAGATCCCGGTGGCCGTCTCGCTCGGCGTGGTCGCCGCGATCATCGCCACATCGATCATTCTTTCCTTAAAAAAGGATGCCCGCTCCAAGGCGGTATCGACAACGGGGGTCCTGTGAGGACAGCCACTGCCTGCATGCGCATCCCTGAGCTGAGGCCTGGCACGCAGGCAGCCGGCCCCGCTTTTTCAAAACACTGTCGGAAAATGGTTTATGCCTAACGAGCCGGTTATCCTGTTTTTCATACTTGGCTTGATGGCCGGTATCGTCCGCTCAGATCTGAAAATCCCCGGCGTGCTTTATGAATCGATCAGTATTTTCCTGCTGCTGGCGATCGGACTCAAAGGCGGCATCGAACTGGCCAAGGTGCCTTTGGCCACTATTGCCGTCCCGGCATTGACCGTGGTTGCCGTAGCGGCGCTGATCCCTTTGCTGGCCTTCCCTGTGTTGCACCACATCGGCCGACTGGCACGAGCTGATGCTGCGTCAATAGCTGCACATTACGGGTCGGTCAGCGTGGTGACCTTTGCCGTCGCTGCCAGCTACCTGCTCAGGCAGGAAGAGCCGGTCGAGGGATATATGGTGGTGTTTCTTGTCCTGCTTGAATTTCCCGCTCTGGTCCTGGGCGTCATCCTGGCCCGACGCAGTAGCGGCGCTACGCGCTGGGGGCACTTGTTGCACGAAGTGTTTTCCGGCAAGAGCATTGTGCTCTTGATCGGTGGCCTGCTGATCGGCTGGATTGCCGGCAGCGACGGGATCAAGCCACTCGACCGCCTTTTTCTTGACCTCTTCAAGGGCATGCTGGCCTTTTTTCTGCTCGAGATGGGCTTGGTCGTGGCAAGCCGCCTCCCTGACTTGCGGCGCGCCGGGGCCTTCCTGATTGCCTTTGCCATTGCCATGCCAGTCCTGGCCGGAGGGCTCGGTGTGATCACGGCAAATGTTATCGGCTTGTCGGTAGGAGGGGCGGCAATGCTGGCGACTCTTTATGCCAGCGCTTCCTACATTGCCGCCCCGGCTGCCATGCGGATTGCCATTCCGGAGGCCAATCCCGCCCTGTCGATTGGTGCCTCGCTGGGAATTACCTTTCCATTCAATCTGCTCATCGGCATTCCGCTCTATCACGGGATGGCAGTCCATATTGAAGGTGTGCTGTGATGGTCGCCCAACTGTCGCCCTGCAAGTTGCTGACCGTCGTTTGCGAGGCCAGCCTTGAGCCGGCCGTGGTGGCCGACCTGCTTGCCCTTGATGTCCATGGCTACACCATTTCGGACGCCCGGGGCAGCGGTGCCCATGGTCGTCGTGACGCAGCATGGCCGCCCAGCGCAAACATACGGATCGAGGTTTTGTGTGCCGAGAAAACAGCCCTGACCATCCTCGATCACTTGCAAGAGAACTACTACGCCAATTTTGGCATGGTGACCTTTCTGTCGGATGTTCTGGTGATGCGGCCTGAGAAGTTCTAGAAATTCCTATATCAATCGATGGAGTAGCAATGAGTATGGAAAGTACACGCGGGCCGGTGATCGGCATTGTTATGGGTTCACAATCCGACTGGCCGGTCATGCAGGCCGCCGCGCAGATCTGTGACGATTTTGCGGTGCCCTACGAGGCAAAAGTGGTATCGGCCCACCGCACCCCCGATTTGTTGTTTGACTACGCCGAGAAAGCGAGTAGTCGGGGCCTCCATGCCATTATCGCCGGGGCCGGCGGAGCGGCTCACCTCCCCGGCATGCTGGCGGCAAAATCGCTGGTGCCGGTACTCGGCGTGCCGGTACCGTCAAAGCATCTGAAAGGTGTGGACTCGTTGCTTTCAATTGTTCAAATGCCCAAAGGGGTACCCGTTGCGACCTTCGCCATTGGCGAAGCCGGTGCGGCCAATGCGGCACTGTTCGCCATTGCTTCGCTGGCCATGACGCAGATTGGCAAGGAAGTCGGATTACTCGAGAAACTGGCCGATTTCCGGCGCGAACAGGAGCGCAATGTGCTGTCCATGAGCCTGGAGAGATCACAATGATATTGCCGCCCGCCACACTGGGAATTCTGGGAGGCGGTCAGCTCGGCCGCTATTTTGTTCGGGCCGCCCATGACATGGGCTATCGGGTCATCGTTCTGGATAGTGACCCGGACTCCGTTGCCGGACGCATTGCCGATCAACATATCGTTGCTGCCTATGACGACAAACAGGCATTGGCGCATATGGCTCAAACATGTGCCGCAGTAACGACGGAGTTTGAAAGTGTCCCGGCATCGAGTCTGGCTTATCTGGCCAACTTTTTGCCGGTGCGCCCGGGGCCGGAGGCGGTTGCGATCTGTCAGGATCGCCTGGCTGAAAAGCTGTTTTTGCAAGACATGGGTTTCCCGCACGTGCCCTACGCAGCGATAGCTTCAGAATTCGATATCGAACTTGCCGATCCCGCCCTTTTTCCCGGCATTCTTAAGCGCTCCCGGTGTGGCTACGACGGCAAGGGGCAGGTACGTGTGCAGACCACAGCGGAGGCGCTGGCCGCTTTTCGTTGCTTGGGGGAAGTCCCATGTGTGCTTGAGCGCCAAATGCGCCTCGATTGCGAGGTCTCGGTTATCCTGGCCCGTAACCCGGCCGGCCAGATTGCCTGCTATCCCTTGGCGGAGAACCATCATCGGCAGGGAATTCTCGACTTTTCAGTAGCACCAGCACCCCATGCAAGCGCCGATCTGTCGCTTCGGGCAGAAAGCATTGCTCGGGGGATTGCGGCCAGAATGAACTATGTGGGCACCCTTGCCGTCGAGTTCTTTGTGGTCGACGGCCAGCTTTACGTCAACGAGTTGGCGCCCAGACCCCACAATTCGGGCCATTACACAATGGATGCCTGCGTTACCAATCAGTTCGAGCAACAGGTCCGGGCTCTTTGTGGGTTGCCTTTGGGCAGCATCGCCATGCATTCAGCGGCAATCATGGTCAACCTGCTGGGCGACCTCTGGCTGGATTCTTCCTCCACGCAAGCCAGCGAGCCAGACTGGAGCCGACTTCTTCAGTTACCAATGCTGAGGCTGTATAACTATGGCAAGCGGGAAGCGCGATGCGGACGAAAAATGGGGCACTTTACGGTGACTGGTGACGACCCCCAGAAACTCGTCGAACTCGCGGCTGAATCTCGTTCATTCATAAGATGATATTTTTCTGGTTTGCTTGCTGAGTGTAAATATTCGAGTCTGCAGACCACAGCTTCTCATCACAATTGGGAAAGAATATCGTTAGCCTGACTACTCTATCTTCATTAGGAAGCAACTCCGGTACCCGCCTCGACAGACCGGTTGTGGCGGGGTCGAGGCGGTGATGGCATCCATTTGCTCGCCGAATAACGGACGTTGAGCATGGTCCGAGCAATTCTTCGATATTGAAATTGGATGACTACATCGACAGGCCGGTTGTGGCCGAATCCAGCTTTATGTCACCGGTATCTGCAGTCTTACAGCCCTTCCGTAAGTGTGCCGCTGACTTCCGGCCTATTCAGTTCATCGACGAACCATTGAAGCGCCCTGCCATCCTGTCGGGTTCGCCATGCCGTGTGTAAGGGGATGGCCGGGCGGGGATTGGCCAGTTGTCGTTCAACCAGTCGCCCGGCGGCGATTTCCGGTTCGGCCAGCCAGCAGGGAAGGTGGCCGATGCCGAGTCCGGCTACCTGAGCGGCTACCTTGGCGCGGATGTCGGGGACGCGCAGGGTGTCCTGTCCCTCAAGCAGGCCGATGGTGCGGGCATCTAGTTCCTGCGAGGTGTCGGCAACGACGACGGCGCGGTGGCGGAGCAGTTGGCTGGCCGGGATGATGCCTTCCCAGGCGGTCAGCGGGTGGTCCGGGGCAATGGCGAAAACGAAATGGGTGCGCGGGCAAAGTGGGCGGGTGGCGATGCCGCTGCGCGAGGGCGGGTCGCCCGGCGCCCCGATGGCCAGGTCGGCGCGGCCGGTGGCGAGCGCATCCCAGGTGCCGCCAAGCACCTCGCCGGAGAGTTTGATCTGGGTGCCGCAACCAGCAGCATAGAAACGCTTGAGCAAGGGAAAGAAGCGGTCAATCGGAATGACCGCGTCGATGGCGATGCGTAGTTCGGCCTCCCAGCCGTCGGCGATCCGTTGGACGCGGCGTTCCAGTTCGCTGGCGGCGCGCAGCAGGTGGCGGCCATCATCGAGCAGGGTGCGCCCGGCCTCGTTGAGCGTAGCGCGGCGACCTTCGCGCTGGAAAAGCGTGATGCCGAGATCGCCTTCCAGTTTGGCGATGGCATGTGATAGCGCCGAGGGGACGCGGTGCAGCGAAGCAGCCGCGGCGGTGAAACTGCCGTGGCGTTCAATGGCGTCGAGAATGAGCAGCAGATCGAGCGATATTTTCATGTGAAAAATATTAAACGATAGTGTCGCAATTATTCGCTATTTATTGATGAACTCAATGATTAGTATGGCGACTAATCAGTACGATTCATTCACAAGGAAACTCAAATGATCCAGGTTCGACCTTCTGCCGCGCGCGGCTATGCCGATCATGGCTGGTTGCGCGCCCGCCACAGTTTTTCCTTTGCCGATTATTACGACGCCGACGAAATGGGCTGGGGCGCGCTGCGCGTGATCAATGAGGATCGCGTTGCGCCCGGCACTGGTTTTGGTCGCCACGGCCATCGCGACATGGAAATCGTCACCTACATTCTGTCGGGTGCGCTCGAGCATCAGGACAGTCTGGGGCATGGTGGCATCATCCGGCGCGGCGAAGTGCAGCGCATGACGGCTGGCAAGGGCATCCTGCACAGCGAATTCAACCCGTCGCCGGATGAGGAAACGCATCTGCTGCAAATCTGGATCGAGCCGGCGCAGCGCGGTACGCCGGCCAGCTATGAGCAACAGGCGCTGCCGCTCGACGAGTTGCGCGGTCGCTGGCGGCTGGTCGCCTCGCCGGATGGGGCTGATGGCAGTACTACCATCGGTCAGGATGCCCGCCTCTGGGCGACCGTCGTGGCACCGGGTGAGGGCATTGAATATGCCCTGCCGACGGGCCGGCTGGCCTACGTGCAGGTCATTTATGGTCAACTGACATTGAATGGCGAAGCCCTGGCAGCCGGTGACGGCGCCAAGATTGTCGATGAATCGACGCTGAAATTTTTGGCGAGTGAAGAGGCGGAATTTCTGCTTTTTGACCTGCCGCCCGTTGCCTGACCCCACCCCAATAGACTCCAAAAGGAAAACACCATGACCAAGACAGTTGTCGTTTATCACTCCGGCTACGGCCATACCAAACGTGTTGCCGAAGCGGTCGCCGAAGGTGCTGCCGGCGAACTGCTCGTCATCGATGCCGAAGGAAATCTGCCCGACGGCGGCTGGGAAAAGCTGGCCGCCGCCGATGCCATCATTTTTGGCACGCCAACCTACATGGGCGGTCCGAGCTGGCAGTTCAAGAAATTTGCCGATGCTTCGTCCAAGCCCTGGTACGGCCGCGCCTGGCAGGACAAGGTATTCGGCGGTTTCACGAACAGCGCCAGCCCGGTTGGTGACAAAGGGGCGACGATGATCCAGTTGCAGACGCTGGCCTCACAGCATGGCGGCCTGTGGGTCAGCCTCGGCCTGTTGCCGGCCAATAGCAAGGCGGCCACGCATGCCGATGTGAACCATCTGGGCGGTTCCGTCGGCCTGCTCGTCCGCTCGCCATCCGATGCCAGTGTTGATGAAATTCCGTCCGGTGATCTCGATACTGCCAAGCGCTACGGTCAGCGCGTCGCTGATATTGCGCGCCGTCTGAAAGCTTAAAGGCTGATCCGGGCGGCCCGGCCCGGGTCGCCCACTGCTATAGTGCGATTATTCCCCTTCGCTCCGGAGTGATCGCATGGCGCTGACTACCTCCCTGGCCGACCTGTCCATTCTCCTTGTCGAGCCGTCCCATATGCAGGCGCTTCTGGTCGGCCGCATGCTTGAGCACCAGGGTGTCAGGAAAGTCACGACGGTGGAAACGGCCAGTGCGGCACTGGCTTCGCTGAAGTCGACAAGTGCTGGCGTCATCGTCATCAGCAGCCTCTACCTGCCCGATATGCCGGGGACCGAACTGGTCGCGGCCATGCGCGCCGAGCCGGATTTTGAAACGGTACCCTTCATTCTCGTGTCCAGCGAGACCCGTCCGCAGGTACTTGAGCCGGTGCGCCAGTCCGGTGCCTGCAGCATTGTGGCCAAGCCCTTCAACGAACAGCAGTTGTCTCGTGCGCTCTATGCTGCGGCTGATTACCTGAACCCCCCGGAAGATCTCGACGTCTCGGAAATCGAAAACCTGCGCGTCCTTGTGGTCGACGACAGTCTGGCCTCGCGCCGCCATCTGCACCGGCTGCTGACCGAGTTAGGCATTGAGCGCATCACCGAGGCGGTCAATGGTAAGGACGCGGTAACCTACCTCGAGCAGGCCATGGTCGATCTGGTCATTACCGACTACAACATGCCGGAAATGGACGGTCGCGAACTGACCGAATATATCCGTACGCAAAGCTGGCAGGCCGAGGTGCCGGTGCTGATGGTGACCAGCGAGCAGAATATGGGGCGTCTGGCTGCAGTCGAGCGGGCCGGCGTTTCGGCGATCTGCGACAAGCCCTTCGAGGCCGGCAGCATTCGCCGCCTGATCAGCGACGCCTTGACGCGATAAGGCGGATGGCCTGCTGGCGGACGACGATGATCAGGGCCAGCAGGACGAGGAGCGGGTCGAGCAGGACATCCCATAGATTGGTAAAAACGCCGCTGGCGTAGCCGGCCAGGTCGACGGCGAGTATCGCCAGCCAGACATCCTGCCGCTGCCACCACAAGGCGACACCCAGTGGCAGCAGCGCCGCAAGGAGCAGTCCTGGCTGGTAGCCGATGGCATAAGGATCGAACGTTCCCAGGCCGAGCGACAGCGCGTAAAAGGGCAGGGCAAAGGCGAGCAGGCCGATGGCCTGGCGCTGGCTCAGGGGCGATGGGCCGCGGTCGGCCAGGTGCAGCACGGCGAGGGCCAGCAGCGTCAGCGATGGAGTCCCGAACAGTGCGTGCATGCCCGGCGCAATGCCGACCAGCAGGGAGAGCGTGGTCGCCGCCAGTGCTACCCGGGCGCGCAGGTCGCCAAACGGTATCAGTACCGCCAGGGCACCGAACAGTACGCTATGGGCGAGGAGGCCGTAGGCGGCGAGGGCGTTCATGGCTGGCCTCCATCGATCCAGGCTTCGCTGAACACGGCATGCTTGATGCCCTGCTGCCGCCAGTCGTAAGCCAGATGGATGCGGCCGTCGCTGCCCAGGAACAGGGACGGGTTGCCGTAGTCAGCACCGCCGTCCGGGGCCGTTTCGACCGTGCGCTTTTCCTGCCAGGTTCTGCCTTGATCGGCCGATAGCCAGAGCATGATGGCCTGACGACCGGTCGGCGGATTGCCGGCCAGGAGCAGGCGGCCACTTTTCAGGCGAAGGAGGGCGATCGGGGCGCTGGGATGAGTCATGGTCAGGGCTTCGCCGGCCTGCCAGTGCTGGCCGCCATCCCCTGTTCTTGCAATCCGGAGGCTGTCGGGGGTCGATCCGGCATCGCGTAATATCGCCATGGCCTGTTGATCGTCGAGGATGGCAATGGCCGGCTGTTGCCGGCCAGGCAGGCGAGTCTTGTCGACTATCTGGCCGGTCGACGACAGGCGCAGCCATTCGCCCGGTTGGCCGATCAGGTCATGTCTGATCGGCAGCCCCAGCCCGCCGTCGGCCAGCGGCAGAGGGCCGCTGCGTACGGCACCGCCAAAGTTGGCAAGCGGCGACGTTTGCAAACGGGTGGGTTTGGTCCAGGTCTTGCCGCCATCGGTCGAAACGCTGTGATTGATCGAGCTGCCCAGCGTCCTGCTGGCATACCACAGGTGTAGCCAGCTGCCTTCGGCATGCAGCACCGGGGCACCAAGCTCGCCGACCTGGGCGAAGGTGCCGCCCGCCGTACTGGCCTGGCTGGCGATGATCACCGGGGGGCGCCAGCCAGCGCGCTCGCGGATAGTGAAGCGCACACTCATCGCATCGGCGGGGCCGGCCAGCCAGACCGCAGCCAGGCGGCCATCGGGCAAGGCGGTTAGATGGGGGGTGGCGGCCGATTCGTTGTCGCGCCACAACATTTCATTGACGAAGAGGGCCGGCAGCGTTGATGGCATGGCAGCTGCCGGTGGCAGAAAAACCGTTGCGCCAGTATTCGGCGCCCGCCAGTAAGCGCCAGCGAGGGCGCCCATGAAGAGCAGCAGGAGAAGGGGGCGGGTGGAAATCGGCATGGGCATCGGCCGGGATTCTAACCCGCCCAGGTCAGCAGCCCTTGTACTCGGGCTTGCGCTTCTGCATGAAGGCGTCGATACCTTCGCCGGCATCTTCGCTCATCATGTTGCAGGCCATCACCTCGCCCGCGTAGTCATAGGCTTCGCCCAGACCCATTTCCAGCTGCTTGTAGAACATGCCCTTGCCCATGCGAATGGCGACGGCGCTCTTGCCAAGGATACTGCCGGCCAGTCGTTCGATTTCGGCATCCAGCGCATCGGTCGGGACGACGCGATTGACCAGCCCCTTGGCGCGGGCTTCCATGGCATCAATGAACTCCCCGGTGAGCAGCATTTCGAGCGCCGCCTTGCGGCCAAGGTTGCGGGCCAGGCCAACGGCCGGGGTCGAGCAGAAAAGACCGACGTTGATGCCGGAAACGGCGAACTTGGCGACATCGGCGGCAACGGCAAGGTCACACATCGAGACGAGCTGGCAACCGGCGGCGGTGGCAATGCCATGAACACGGGCGATAACCGGCTGTGGCATGCGGGTAATGCTGAGCATCAATTCGCCGCACTGCTTGAACAGCGCCTGCATGAACGCCTTGCTGTGATTGCCACGCATTTCCTTGAGATCGTGGCCGGCGCAAAAAGCCTTGCCGGCTCCGGCGATGACGACGACACGGACGCTGTCCGAGGCAGCGATGGCGTCGAGTTCGCTCTGGATGGCGGTCAGCATGTCTTTTGACAGCGAGTTGAACTGGCCGGGACGGTTGAGGGTCAGGGTGGTCAGGCCGTCGGCACGGTCGCTGCGCAGGACGAGAGGTTCTTCTTGGCTCATGCATTGTCTCCAGATGGTTTTTATTCGAAGCCGCTAATCTAGCTGATGGCTGGACAAAATGTAATTGTCGCCAGGAATGTTTCACCGTGAAATACTGTGTTCAAAAAGAGGGGGCGAACATGGTGGAGAGTGAACTTTTCAGTACCATCCTGCGTCTGACCCTGGCCCTGGCGGCCGGCGGTCTGGTCGGCCTGGAACGCAGTTTCCATGGACGCCCGGCGGGTTTTCGCGAACATACGCTGGTTTGTATTTCGGCCTGCATGCTCATGCTGCTGGCCGACTACCATGTGCTTCGCGCCGCTGCCGCAGGACATTCCGATGCTTTTCTTGATCCGACCCGGATGGCCCAGGGCATCATGACCGGTATTGGCTTTCTCGGGGCCGGCGCCATCGTCAAGGAAGGCTTTGCCATCCGCGGCCTGACCACGGCGGCTTCAATCTGGATGATTGCCGCCATCGGCATCATGATCGGCATGGGCTATTACGTGGCGGCTGGTGCCGCCACCTTTGCCACCTTCAACATCAATTACGTGTTCCGGCTGATCGAGGGGCGCATGAACCTTGAGTCCTATGCCCACTTTCATGTCCGGTTTGCGCGTGGCGAGGCACCGTCTGAACGTGATTTGCGCGTCATTCTTGCCGATTGCGGCTGCGAACCCTCGGGCATCAGCTACGGGTTGGTGGGCGAAGGGCGCTGGTTTGAATACCAGTCGCTGATCAAGACCCTCGGCAAGGAAAACCTCAATAAGCTGGCCGACAGGCTGTCGGCCAATCCCTACGTGATCGAGTTCGGCATCGCCCCGCGCGGCGACTAAGCCGTAGCGACCGGGAGTTCTGCAGGGGGGCGAGCCCCGGGGTAAAATTGCGCCCATGAATTCCCCCCGCTACGTCCACCTCCGCCTCCATTCCGAATACTCCGTCACCGATGGCATCGTGCGCATTGGCGATGCCGTCAAGCGGGCGGCCGGGGATGGCATGCCGGCGATGGCGCTGACTGATCTCGGCAATCTGTTCGGGCTGGTCAAGTTCTACACCGGGGCGCGCGGCAAGGGGGTCAAGCCGATTGCCGGGGCGGATGTGTGGATTGCCAACCCGGAGTCGCCGGAAGATGCCTATCGCCTTCTCCTGCTGGCCCGCAATCGGCGTGGCTATCAGCAGCTGTGCGAATTGCTGACCCGCGCCTATCTGGTCGAAGGCCGGCGCGACCGGGCGGAAATTCACCGCGACTGGTTTGGCGAGGTTGGGAGCGATGGTTTGATTGCCCTCTCCGGCGCGCATTTGGGTGATGTCGGCGAAGCCTTGCTCAACGGCAATTTCGATCTGGCCGGTGAGCGGGCGAAGTCCTGGGAAGCGATGTTCCCCGGTGCTTTCTATCTCGAAGTGCAGCGTTACGGGCAAGCCCAGCAGGAGGCGATTGTCCAGCAGACCGCCGATCTGGCTGGCGAGACGGGGATTCCGCTGGTTGCCACGCACCCGATCCAGTTCATGAACCGCGACGACTTCCGCGCCCACGAAGCACGGGTCTGCATCGCCGAGGGCTACGTGCTGGGTGATACGCGGCGGCCAAAAACCTATACCGAGGAGCAGTATTTCAAGACGCAGGCCGAGATGGCCGAGCTGTTTGCCGATCTGCCCGAGGCGCTGGAAAATTCGCTGGAAATTGCCCGTCGGTGCAATATCGAAATGACGCTGGGCAAGAACTTCCTGCCTGATTTCCCGATTCCGCCGGGCATGACCATCGACGAATTTCTCGTCGACGAGGCGAAGAAGGGGCTGGAGGTCCGCCTCGCGGAGTTGTATCCCGATCCCGAAGAGCGCCTGAAGCGCCGGCCGGAATACGACGACCGCCTGGTTTTCGAGTGCAATACCATTGTCCAGATGGGCTTCCCCGGCTACTTCCTGATCGTGGCCGACTTTATCAACTGGGCCAAGAACAACGGCGTCCCGGTTGGTCCCGGCCGGGGTTCAGGCGCGGGCTCGCTGGTCGCCTACAGTCTGCGCATTACCGACCTCGATCCGCTCGCCTACGCGCTCCTTTTTGAGCGCTTCCTCAACCCGGAACGGGTGTCGATGCCCGACTTCGACATCGACTTCTGTCAGGACAACCGCTGGCGCGTCATTGAATACGTGCGCGGCCATTACGGCGCCGATGCGGTGAGCCAGATCGCCACCTTCGGCACCATGTCCTCGAAGGCGGTGATCCGCGACGTCGGGCGCGTTTTCGGCATGCCCTATTCGATGTGCGACCGGATTTCGAAGCTCATCCCGATCGTCCAGAACAAGCCCGTTTCGCTCGCCGAGGCGCTCGAACAGGAGCCGCAGCTCAAGGAGATGATGCAGGGCGACGGCGACGGCGAAACCATCCGCGAACTGTTCGACCTGGCCAGCCGCCTTGAGGACTTGACGCGCAATGTCGGCATGCACGCCGGCGGCGTACTTATTGCGCCCGGCAAGATCACCGACTTTTGCCCGATTTATCAGGCCACCGGCAGCGATGCCTCGCCCGTCTCGCAGTTCGACAAGGATGACGTTGAAAAGGCCGGCCTCGTCAAATTCGACTTCCTGGGCCTGCGCAACCTGACGATTATCGAGCTGGCGGTCGAATACATTCGCCGGATGACCGGCGAGAAGCTCGACCTCATGTCGCTCGGCTTCACCGACCCGGCGGCTTACCAGATTCTCAAGGACGCCAATACGACGGCGATCTTCCAGGTTGAATCGGAGGGCATGAAGAAGCTCCTGAAGAAGCTGGCGCCCGACCGTTTCGAAGACATCATCGCTGTGCTCGCGCTCTATCGTCCCGGCCCGCTCGGTTCCGGCATGGTCGACGACTTCATCCTGCGAAAGAAGGGCCAGCAGAAAATCGACTATTTCCACCCCGACCTGACCGCTTGCCTGTCGCCGACCTACGGCGTCATCGTGTACCAGGAACAGGTGATGCAGATCTCGCAGATCATCGGCGGCTACACGCTGGGTGGTGCCGACATGCTGCGGCGGGCGATGGGCAAGAAGAAGGCCGAGGAAATGGCCCTGCACCGCGAGACCATCGCGGCCGGGGCCAAGGAAAAGGGTTACGACCCCAAACTCGCCGAGCAGTTGTTCGACCTGATGACCAAGTTCGCGGAATACGGCTTCAACAAGTCGCACACCGCCGCCTACGCCGTTGTCACCTATCACACCGCCTGGCTCAAGGCCCACCACTGCGCCGCCTTCATGGCGGCGACGATGTCCTCCGACCTCGATAACACCGATTCGGTGAAGATCTTTTACGAAGACACCATCGCCAACAAGATCAAGGTGCTCGGGCCGGACGTCAATGTCTCGAATTACCGTTTCGAGCCGGTCGATCGCAGCACCATCCGCTACGGTCTGGGGGCGGTCAAGGGCACCGGCGAGCAGGCCGTCAATGTGATCCTCAAGGCCCGCGAGACGGACGGGCCGTTCAAGGACCTCTTCGATTTTTGCCAGCGGTGCGACAAGCGCATGGTCAATCGCCGCACCATCGAGGCCCTGATCAAGGCCGGCGCCTTCGACGCCATCGCACCCGAGATCGCACCCGGTCAGGGAGCCGACCGCTGCAAGCTGCTGGCGACGGTGGGCATTGCCATGGACTTTGCCGAGCAGACCGAACGCAATGCCATGCAGACCAGCCTGTTCGACATGCCCGACGTGGCCGAGGAGCATGCGCCGGAATACATTGCTGTTCGGCCCTGGGACGAAAAGACCCGGCTCATGGAGGAGAAGACGGCGCTCGGGTTTTTCTTTTCAGGGCACCCCTACAATACCTGCAAGAAAGAACTGTCGCGCTTTGTTCGGCGGCCACTCAACCGACTCGAGCCGGCCAAGGAACTTACGACGCTGGCCGGTGTCGTGGTTGGCGTGCGGACCCAGATGACCCGGCGCGGCAAGATGCTTTTCGTGCAGCTTGACGATGGCACCGGCATGATCGAGGTGACCGTCTTCAACGAGTTGTTCGAGGCCGAGCGGGCCAAGATTGTCACTGATGAAGTGCTGATCATTGAAGGCAAGGTCCGCTACGACGATTTTTCCGGTGGCAACAGCGTGACTGCCGAGAAGTTGATGACGCTGGGCGAAGCCCGTGCCCGCTTCGCCAAGCATCTGCTGCTCAAGATGAACGGCAATTCGGATGCCCGCAAGCTGAAGTCTCTGCTGACGCCCTTTGCGCCGGGGCCGGCTGCTGTACGGGTGCGCTATCGCAATGCCGATGCCGAGTGCGAACTGGTGCTTGGTAATGCGCTGCGCGTCCGCCTCGACGATCCCTTGCTCGAAGCCTTGCACGGCTGGCTACAGCCGGAAAACGTCGAAATCGTCTATTAGTCCGGAGTTGCCAGTCTTGGGTTTTCAGCTACAGACTCGCAACTGACAACCAAGAACTACATCACCAGTTCGGTCTTGAACCCGATACGCACAGAGCCCCAGTGGCGCCCGTCAACGGTGATCGGCATTGAGAGGTCGGCAAGGATTTCGCCGGTGTCGCGGACATAGGTCTGGAGCAACGACGATTTCTGATTCCTCGCCAGCTTGAGGCCGACCGGGTCGTTGAAGATCCGCTTGTGCCGACATTTGGCCAGGTCGACCACCGGGTCACCGCTCGGTGCATTGGAAAAGACACCGTTATGGGCCGGGGCATAGCCATTGCTGTCGACGGCCAGCGAATAGGTGAGACCGGGTACGTCGCGCAGCAGGTTGTCGTACATTCGGGTCAATTCGCCATCGCACAGACTGTCGTAAGCGGTCGTGTAGCGTTTCGGATTGGAGCCGGGGATTTCCTTGTAGGACTGGTCAAAAACGTTCACGCCGCGCCCGGCCGTGGCAAGCAGTACGGCCGCCACGCCATCGCGAAAGCCGGCACACTTGTCGTGCAGCGTGTCGAACATGCTGTTGCCGGTACGAAAATCAGCCAGCGTGCATTGCAGGTCTTCGGTCGACTCGCGTAGCGTTTTGGCGTTGTCGAGGCACTGCTTCATGCGTCCGGAGATATCGCGCGAGTGGTCGCGGATACCTTCGACTTCACTGTGAATGGTCTGGTTGCTCTCGCGCAGGTTGTAGATGGCCATCGAGATGGTCGATAACTGCTCGGTGGTCTGCTTGAAGTCACTGACCATGGTGGTCAGGTCGGCTGCCGATGTTTCGATGTAGGTGTTGGCGCGGGTTACTTCGCCGACGATGGTTTGTGTCTTGGCCGAGGTGTCGGAAACCAGGTTGATCATTGACTGGGTATTCTGGCCGATGACCTGGGTTGCGGTCTTGACCTTTTCGGCCAGCTTGCGCACCTCGTCGGCGACCACCGCGAAGCCGCGGCCGGCTTCGCCAGCCCGGGCGGCTTCGATGGCGGCGTTGAGGGCGAGCAGGTTGGTCTGGTCAGAGATGTCGTTGATCAGCGAGACGATCTGGTCGATCTTCATCGAATTGGTGTGCAGTTCGCTCACCGTCGCCGAGAAATGCTCGATGTGGGCATTGGTCGAGCGCATTGTCGACGCCACTGTTTCCATCTGTTCGAGCGAGCGCTGGGCGAGATCGAGATTGTTCCGGGTTGATGCCTGGATGGCATCCGAATTTTTTGCCACTTCGCTGACGGCCTGATTGACCAGGTTGCTCGATTCAAAGACGTTGGCGGCCAGTGCCTCCTGGCGGCGTACGGCATCGTCGGTCTGCTGCACCAGGCTGTTCATCCGGGCGGCATCGGCAGCGATGCTGACACTGCGCTCGCGGGCGTGCGAAATGAGGCCGCGGACACGGCTGAAAAAACGGTTGAGATTGCCGGAAATGCGGCCAGTCGCGTCGCTACCGGCAGTGCCTACGGTGTGCGAAAGATCAGCATTGCCATCGGCAATGGCTGCGATGTCGCGGTCAATCTTGTCGAGTGCGGCACTGTTGCCAAAAAATCCCACGGTTTGTCTCCTGAAGCTTTTTGATGTTCGGACGGGATTGTGCTGCGACTTTGCCGACCGCCCCTTGCCTGCAGGCGGTCATGCCGGTAATCAGCTGCTGCGTTGGCGCGCCGACAGGCGGCCGAGGATGAACCCTTTGATTTCGGAAAAAGGAATTGGTTTGTTGAAGATGGTGACATCCGCCGGCAGTCCCCGTTCGAGAACCTCCTCGCGGTCGATGGCGCTGACCACGATGATGTCCATGCGCATCAGGTCGTTGTTGGCACGCAGGCGGCGGATCAGTTCAAAACCGTCCATGCCCGGCATCATGAGGTCGGCGATCAGGATATCGGGAACACACTGGCCTACTTGCAGCAGTGCATCGAAGCCATCGGCCACAATGCGCAGCTTGACCGGGAGATTCCAGGTGTCGATGGTCATCTGGTAAAGCATTTGCAGGGTCGAGTCATCTTCGGCAATGAGGATGTCGATCTGGCCGCCATACTCCTGGGCACTCGGCGTCAGGTTGCGGCGGCGGGCGAGCAGGGCGTCGACCGAGGCTACGGGAATCCGGCGATGGCCACCAGCGGTCTTCCATGCTTCGAGGGCGCCGCTTTCGACCATGTTCTGCACGGTGCCCAGAGAGACGCCGAGGCGGAGCGCAGCTTGCCGGGTGCTGAGGTATTCGGTATTGGCCATGGAGTCGCCTTTAGGAAATTACAAATTCAGCAAATTTTATCCTGTAATCTTCCTAAACGACAATAAAAAAAACCCGATACGCCGTGGCGTTCGGGTAATTTTTTGTAAATGCCCGGCCGTCCGGCCGGGACGGGTCTTACAGCTTCTTGGCGTTCTTCGCCAGGTAGGCGGCAACGCCTTCCGTCGATGCGGTCATGCCGGGTTTGCCCTTGCTCCAGCCGGCCGGGCAAACTTCGCCATGCTCTTCAAAGAATTGCAGGGCGTCGACCATGCGCAGCATTTCGTCGATGTTGCGGCCGAGCGGCAGCATGTTGACGACCTGATGCATGACCACACCGTTCTTGTCGATCAGGAAAGAGCCGCGCAGGGCAACGCCGGCGCCTTCAAGTTCAACGTCGTAGGCACGGCAGATGTCGTGCTTGATGTCAGCGACCAGCGGATAGCCGACCTGACCGATGCCGCCGTCCTTGATGGCGGTGTTTTTCCAGGCCAGATGGGTGAACTGGGAGTCGATGGAGACGCCAATGACTTCAACGCCACGCTGTTTGAACTCGTCGAGGCGGTGATCGAAGGCGATCAGCTCGGACGGGCAGACGAAGGTGAAGTCGAGCGGGTAGAAGAACAGAACAACCGGCTTGCCCTTGAAGGAGGACAGCTTGAGGTCCTTGATTTCGTTGTTGCCATATACGGCGGTGGCGGTGAAATCCGGGGCTTGCTTGCCAACGAGAACGGCCATGGGGAACTCCTTATATTGATTAATTTGTAGGTTGGGGGGAAAGATGCAATTTAACGAAGCCCGCATGTCGTGTCAAACCGCCATTGGCGGCCGGCAAGTCAGGGTCGGCGTGGCCTGCTTGCCCGGAAGGGGCGAGGCGCTGGCATAATCCGGGTATGAAAATAAAGATAGCCGAGCAGACTGGCGGAGGGGCCGGGTCATGCTGAAGGTGCTGGTTTTTCTGCCGGTGGCTGGCGCGGCTCTGCTCGCCGTTCTGCCGGTGCGTCGCGCCCTGCCGTTGTGGCAGGTGGCGATGGCTTTTGCGCTGGCGGCGCTGGGTTATGCCCTGTGGCTGGCCGGGCAGTTCGATACGGTCGGACCGGCCATACAGATGTTCGAGAGTCAGGCCTGGAATCGCCGGCTCGGGTCCTCCTTTGCCCTTGGCGTCGATGGTATTTCCCTGGCCATGGTGCTGCTTACGGCGCTGCTTTCGCTCATCGCCGTACTCGTCTCGCGCCGCATGGAAGAGGGCGCCAGACTCTATTTCATCTTGGTCCTGCTCCTCGAATCAGCAATGTTCGGGGTGTTCACGGCCCGCGACTGGTCGCTGTTCTATGTTTTCTGGGAAGCCACCCTGCTCCCGCTGTTCTTTCTGATCGACCGGCTGGGCGGCCCCAACCGGCAACGGGCGGCGCTCAATTTCTTTCTCTATACGCTGGGCGGTTCCGTGTTCATGCTGGTCGCCCTGTTGTTCCTATACGATGCTGCCCCTGGTCACAGCTTTGCCATGGCCGACATGGCCGAAGGCGGGCGTGGCCTGCCGCTGAATACCCAACTCCTGATCTTCGCCGGCCTGTTCATCGGCTTTGGCGTCAAGATGCCGGTTTTCCCCCTGCATGGCTGGCTGCCGCTAGCCCACGTCGAGGCCCCCAGCCCGGTTTCCATCCTGCTCTCCGGCGTCCTCCTAAAAATGGGGGCCTACGGTCTGATCCGTGCGGCCGAGACCTTGCCCGCTGCCCTTCTGGCAACGCAGGACTGGCTGGTCATCCTGGCCTTCATCAGCCTCTTGTATGGTGGCGTCCTCGCCTGGCGGCAGCAGGACCTGAAGGCGATGGTGGCCTATTCATCCATATCGCACATGGGCGTCGTACTGCTCGGTATTGCCACACTCAATGTGACCGGCCTGACCGGTGCCGTGATGCAGATGGTGGCGCACGGCCTGACGGCGGGCCTGCTCTTTCTGATCGTCGGCCTGCTATACCAGCGCACGCACAGTCGCGATCTGGCCGATTACGGTTCGCTGCTCGGCACGGCGCCGCGCTTTGCCTTGTTCACGGCTTTCGGGCTGCTGGCCGCGATCGGGCTGCCCGGCAGTGCCGGCTTCATTGCCGAACTGCATGCGCTGGTCGGTGGCTATCAACGCTGGGGCGGCTGGGTCCTCATTCTCTGTCTGGCCATGCTGATCGGTGCCGCCTACAGCTTGCGCGTCATCGGTCGATTGTGCCTGCCCGGCCCTGCCATGGACATTCCCGACATGACGCGGACCGAGGCGCTGGCCGCCGGGCTGTTGTCGGTAAGCATCGTGTTGCTCGGCATCTGGCCGGCCCCCTTGCTCGATCTGGTAGCCGGTAGTGTTGGTTCTGTCGCTCGGTGGTTCGGAGCATGAGATGAGCACCGATCAGGAACTGCCTATCCGCCAGCGCCTGGCCCACTGGGTCGAGCATCTGACGCATGTCCTGCCGGCTCAGGCCCCGATTCGCGATTTTGTCCATCACAACACCCTGCATGGTCTTCAGCATCTGCCCTTCGCCGAGGCGCTGGCGACAGCGTCGGCCCAGACCGGGGCGCAAGCCTATTGGCCGGAGTCGCGGTTCCGCGCCTGTCTGGACAGCGGGCGGATCACGATTGACGACCTGAACGCGGCACTTGACGATGCCGGCATCGCCGATCTGGATGATCGCCTGCTGGGTACACTGACTCGGCGGGACATACTTCTGGCCAGCCTGGCTGGTATCCAGGAGACCCCCGATGGCAGTCGCCAGGCCTGGTTGCAGCGTGAATATGGCGGGGGCGGTGATCCGCTGCTGGCTTACTTTTCGGCAGTGGGCCCGGATGCGGATCGCCGTCTCGCCAGCGGATCGTGGCAGGAACTGGCTGAGGCCGGCTGGGCCGAACTTTGCGCCCGCGTCGGTAAAACCTGGACCTGGCGCCGCCTGCTCGAACATCTGACCGGCGAGGATGTGCTCGAACGGGTACGCAGTATCCTGCAACAACATCTTGCCGCTCACCTCGATCTTGGCGTCGCGGCCTGGTCCAACCCGGCACAGGGGCAGGGGTTCTTTGCTGCCTGGCGGGCCAGCGCCGGTTTTGATCTGGGCTGGGAAATGGACGAATTGCCTAACGTTCGCGACGAGATCCTGCATCTGCCCGACAGTCCCATCGATGTCCTGCTGGAAGAGCTGCCCCGGCTGCTACCCGATGCAGGCCAGTGGTATGGCTATCTCGAACGTCTGGCGCTCGAGCTGCCGGGCTGGTCCGGGATGTTTCTCTGGCGTGACCGCAACCCCGGATTCGCGGAAGGTGTTCCGGTGGCGATGCTCGACTTTCTCGCCGTGCGCGTCCTCCTCGAACGCCTGCTCTGTGAGGATTTGCTGCGTCGACTGACCGGTGGACCGCTGGCGCTGGCTGACTTGCCTGACTACTATGCGGCGCGTCCGGAAGAGTTTGTCGTCCGCGCCGCCCGGCACCAGTCCTGGCTCCCCGAAGCCATGCAGGGGCAGGCTGCCTACCTCGTCGATCTGTCCCGCAGCGGCCACGTGGCGCGTGATGCCTGGCAGGAACTGGCCGAGGTGATCGCTCCGGTCATGCGCCAGGCGCAGGCCGGTGATTCGGCCTGGCGAATGGCCGCCCTGAGTCGCCAGCTGGGCTTGACGCTGGTAGACCTTGAGGCGCTCGGCAGCGCTGCGGCAGCCACACTGCGGTCCTGTGCCGACAGTTTGACGCCGATGCAGCGAGGTCAGATATGGCTGCTTGCCTACGAGCGCCACTACCGCCAGCAACTTTTTGCTGCACTCACCGCCAATCATGGTCGCCAGGACGCCGTAGCCAGACCGTCGGCCCAGGTCGTCATGTGCATGGATGATCGTGAGGAGGGGACCCGCCGGCATCTCGAGGAGATCGCGCCGGATATTGCCACCTATGGCGCCGCCGGCTTTTTTGGCGTGCCGATCTACTGGCAGGGGCTCGACGATGCGGTGCCGACGGCACTCTGTCCGATCGTCGTGCGACCTACTCAACTGGTACGGGAACAAGGGGAGGCTGGGACTGAAATTGTGCAGGGTCAGCGTGCCGCCCGTCGCGAGCGACGCCTGCTCTGGCGTGAAAGTTTCTATCAGGCGACGCGCCGCCGGGCGGTGGCCGGGCCATTGCTGACCGCGTTGGGCAGTCTGCCGGCTGTGGCATCGCTGGCGGCGGTCACGCTGGCGCCCGGCTGGTTTGGTGAAACGGTACGGCGCTGGCGCGAGCAATATGATGGCCGACTGCCGACCCGGCTGGCGATGACCGCCGAGCAGGCGGTGGCGGCCACCCCCGAGCAGCCCCAGGCAGGACTCACCGACGCCGAGCAGGTCGGCCGGGTTGACGCTTTTCTGCGCATGATCGGCCTGACCACCGATTTCGCTCCGCTGGTCCTGATTTTTGGGCACGGCTCGGGCAGCCAGAACAATCCGCACCTTTCCGCCTATGACTGCGGGGCTTGCTCCGGCCGGCACGGCGGTCCAAGTGCCCGGGTCTTTGCGGCCATGGCCAATCGGCCCGAGGTGCGCGTCGGGCTGGCTCAACGCGGCATGCTGATTCCCGAGAGCTGCTGGTTCGTTGCGGCCGAGCACAATACCTGTGACGACGGGGTCGAGTGGTACGACCTTGATACGGTGCCGGAAACGCACCAGCCAGCGCTCGATACCCTGGTGCATCAGGTATCCGAGGCCTGTCGTGCCCATGCCGCCGAGCGCTGCCGCCGATTGGCCTCGGCCCCTGTTCGGCCGACGCCCTGGCGGGCTCGTCAGCACGTGCTTGGCCGGGCCAGCGACATTTCCCAGGCCCGGCCGGAACTCGGTCATGCCACCAATGCCGCCGCCTTTGTCGGCCGGCGCGAGATGAGTCGTGGACTCTTCCTTGACCGCCGGGTCTTCCTGATTTCGTACGATCCGACCACCGACGATGACGGCCGGATCGTCGAAGGCATCCTGCTCGCGGCGGGGCCCGTCGGTGCCGGCATCGCCCTTGAGTACTATTTCTCGACGGTCGATAACGCGCATTTCGGCTGCGGTTCGAAGATTACCCACAATATCACTGGCTTGTTCGGGGTCATGGAGGGGGCCGATTCAGACTTGCGTACCGGCCTGCCCTGGCAGATGGTCGAAATCCACGAGCCGATGCGTTTGCTGGTCGTCGTCGAACAGACACCGGATGTTCTGACGGCCATCCTGAGTCGTCAGCCACCGCTGCAGGAACTGATCAATAACGAATGGATCATTCTGGCGTCGAAGTCGCCATTGACCGATGCCATCGCCCAATATTGCCCGCGCCGCGGCTGGTTGCCGTGGTCGGGCAAGGCGGTCCTGCCCCAGGTGGCGCGCTCGGCTGACTGGTTTGCCGGGGAGTCGGAGGCGATGACGCCGGCGATCATTCTTGGAGCTGTCCGATGAACCCAATGCTCGCCCGGCTTCCTGAATGGATCTGGCTGGTCCCGGTGCTGCCGCTGATGGCGGTGGTCATCAATGGTATCCGTGTTCTGCTCGGCCGGGCGACGGGCGATGCCGCCGAGCCGCTGACGGCCCGCCTGTCCTCGCTGGCGGCCTTTGGTGGGTTGGTTCTCCTTTTGGCCATTGATGGCATGGCCCTTGTTTACGGGGCCCCCGGGCATCGTCGCCTGGCTCACTGGTTTGGTAACGGCAATTGGGAGGCCAGCTTCTCGTTCATGCTTGACCCGCTCTCCCTGACGTTGGGTACGCTGACCGCGCTGATCGGCTGGCTGGTCATGCGTTTCTCGGCCAATTACCTGCATCGCGAAGCCGGCTTTCACCGTTTCTTCCTTGCCCTCAGTTTCTTCCTCGCCGGCATCCAGCTCGTCCTCCTTGCCGGTAACGGGCTGCTCGCCTTTGTCGGCTGGGAAATGTGCGGCGTTTCATCGTTCCTGCTCATTGGCTACGCCTGGCAGCGGCCGGTGGCGACCGGCAACGCGCTGTTCGCCTTCGTCACCAATCGCGGCGGCGATGCCGGCTTCCTGCTGGCGCTCGGGCTGGCGGCAACCTGGCTCGGCGGGTTCGAATGGACCCTGCTGGCAAAGGCTTCGCAGATCAGTGTCGTCAACGACCGCTTGCTGGTCATTGGCTTTGTCATCGCGGCCCTTGCCAAGTCGGCCCAGCTGCCCTTCTCGGCGTGGATCACCAAGGCGCTGGAGGGGCCGACCCCATCTTCGGCAATTTTCTACGGCGCGGTAATGGTGCATGCCGGGGTCTATCTGATGCTGCGCCTGGAGCCCCTGCTCATTCAGGTGCCCGACGTCATGTTCGGGCTGGTCGTGGCCGGTGCGCTGACGGCGATCTATGCCTGGCTCTGTGGACTGGTGCAGACTGACGTCAAGTCGGCGCTGATTTTCGCAACCGTTTTTCAGGTTTCGCTGATGTTTGTGTCCATCGGCCTCGGCTGGACGACGCTGGCCCTGGTCCACCTCTGTCTGCACGCCGGCTGGCGGGTCTGGCAGTTCCTCGTCGCCCCCTCATGGCTGGTCATTACCCGCCAGCGGCCGCCTCCGCCGCCGGCTTGGCTGCGCCAGAATCAGCTGTTGTATACCATCGCCCTGCAACGTTTCTGGCTCGACAAGCTGTCGCAGACGCTGCTAGTCGAGCCGACCCAGTCCTTTGCCCGTGATGTGCGGGCCCTCGAGGAGCAATTCATCGATCACGCCATCGGTCAGCCCGGGTGCGGCAAGCCGATCCATGCCGAGCGGCCGCTGGTCCTTGCCGACGGTTTGCCGGGGCGCCTCCTGGCGGCGCTATCCGATGTCCTGCAGCATATCGAATATCGCCTGCTGCTGCGCGGCAAGGGCGGTACGGCCGAGAAACTGATGCACCGGGCTGGCGCCTACCTGCGGACACTGGAAAACCTTCTTGAACAGCCGCGCTATCTGATGATGGCGGTCATGGCGACTTTCGTGGTGATTCTCTGATGGGCAGCGGAATGGGTTCACTAAGCGAAATTTTCTGGAACGAGCAGGCCGAACTGCCACTACTCCTCTTCCTGCAACTTCTTCCCCTGTTTGGCGCGGCTGTGGTCTATGCCTTCAACGAGCGGCGCACGGCGGTCACCCTTGGCAAGGTCTTTGCGCTGGCTGAACTGCTGCTCTGCATCGTCGTCGTCAGTCATCTCGATCCCTTGCGGCCGGCCCTGCAACTGGCCGAACGCTTCGCGCCCCTGGCCTACCATGTGGCGGTAGATGGCCTGAGCCTGCTCTTTTTGCTGCTCGCTGCCCTGCTTACCTTTCTCATGACCCTGTATGGCATGAGTCGCGGCATGATCTCGCCGGGGCGACTGTTTGCTGTCCTCTTGCTGGCCGAAGCTGGACTGGTCGGGATGCTGGTGACGGTGAACGTGGCGTGGTTTTCTGCTTTTTCGGCGCTTGAGCTGTGGTCGGTGGTCTACCTGTTGCGGCGCTGGGCTTCGTCGCGGGCCGAAATTCATGCACTGGCCCGCTTTGTCCAGTACCAGTCGTTTGGTTGGGTACTCTTTGCCGCCGGTTGCGTCGTGCTCGGCTGGGGCCATGCCGAGGCGACGGGCGGATACTGGAGTTTCGATCTCTTCGATCTGGTCGGCGCCGTTCCGGTCGGCAAGTTCCAGACGGCGGCCTTCTACTTGCTGTTCTACGGACTGGCCGTTCGTACACCGCTCTTTCCGCTGCATGGCTGGTTGCCCAACATGGCGCAGCACGGGTTGATCGCCGTCGCCCCTGCGCTCATGGTCGGCGTCAAGGTCGGCATTTACGGGATGATGCGTTTTGTCCTACCGCTGACGCCGGCGGCGGTCCAGTATTGGCAGCCGTATGTCGTCGGCTTCGCCATGGCCGGGGTCTTTTTCACGGCGGCGCTCGCTTTCCAGCAGAGCAATTTGCGCCGCCTGCTGGCTTTCGCCGTGGTCAGTCACACCAGTCTGCTGGTTATCGGCCTGTTCAGCCTGCATGAGTCGGGGATTCAGGGGGCCATGCTGCTGGCCGCCAACTTCGGGCTGGCGGTGACCGGCATGTGGTTCATCGTCGGCTTTGTCTTCCGGCGCACCGGGACGACCGAACTACACGAACTGTCCGGCCTGTTCGAGCGCATTCCTTTCCTCGCCATCGCTTTCCTGAGTTTTGGTCTGGCCATCGTTGGTATGCCGGGGACGCCGGGTTTCGATGCGGCACACCTCATACTTGAGGCGTCGATCGATACCTTCGGGGCACTGTCTACTGTCGCAACCGCCCTCGGCAATGTCGCCGCTGCCGGCTTCCTGCTCTGGGCTTTCCAGAAGGCCTTTCTGTCACAGGCCAAAGCGGGCGGGCACGATGTGGACCGGACGCAGATCATGGAATATCTGGTCTGCGGCATTGCTCTGGTAGCCATGCTGGCGATTGGATTTTTTACCGAGCCCTGGCTGTATCTGACCGAAACGGCCAGTCAGACGGCTGCCGCGAGGTTTGTAAAATGACCCCGGCGCTCCTTTCCCTGCTCATTTTTCTGCCGCTCGTTAGCGGGCTCATGCTCTGGCTGCTGCCGGCCAGGGTGACGCGCCATCTGGTCGCCGTCAGCATGCTGACGACGCTCCTTCTGGCAACCGCCGTGTTGTTCGCCTACGACCCGGCAGGGGCGCGTTTCCAGTTGATTGAACGAGCGTCCTGGGTGAGCAGTCTGAATATTCATTACCAGGTCGGGATTGATGGCATTTCGGTGCTCTTTCTGCCGGCCACGGCGCTCCTTTTTCTGGCTTCGCTGGTGGCTGGCTGGAATGCGGTTGAGGACGCCCCGCGCCTGCATTACAGCCTGTTGTTGCTGCTTCAGTCGGCGACGCTGGGCGTTTTCTGTGCCCTGGATACAGCCTTGTTCTTTGTCTTCTGGGAGCTGACGCTGGTCCCCCTTTACTTCCTCCTCGGTCGTTGGGGGGGCTGCTCTGGGGGCGGCGCGGCGGCACGCTATTTTCTTATTATGCTGGCCGGTGGCATTCCCTTGCTCATTGCCTTTGTCATGCTTGCCGCCAGCCAGCCGGTGCCAAGCTTTGACCTGCTTGCCCTCTTCGGCATGCCGCTCCCCCGGCCTACCCAGACCGCAGTTTTCCTCCTCTGCCTGCTTGGTTTTGGCGTCAAGGTGCCGCTGGTGCCACTGCATACCTGGTTGCCGCAATTTGCCCTGGCGGCACCCGGCTCACTGACGGCGCTTCTTGTCGGGGTCAAGCTGGGGGTCTTCGGGCTGATTCGTTTTGCCGTCCCGCTGGCACCCGAGGCGGCCATTGATCTGCACTGGCTCCTCGCTGGTCTGGGTACGGTGGCCATTCTCTATGGTGCGGTCGGCATGCTGGCCCAGAGCAACCTGCGCGTTGGTCTGGCTTATGCGAGTATCTGTCACGTTGGCCTGGCGGTCCTCGGGCTGGCCTCGTTCTCGGCGCAGGCGGTGCAGGGGGCGGTGTCCCTGCTGCTCAGTTTTTCAGTGGCTTCGGGTGGGGCTTTCATCCTGCTCGAATTTTTGCGCCAGCGCACCGGTTCGACCGATATTCATGCCCTGGGCGGGGCGGCCAGAACCATGCCCCTGCTCGCCAGCGGATTCCTGATCTGCGGACTGGCCGGGGTTGGCATGCCGGGAACGAGTAGTTTCCCTGGCGAATTCATGCTCATCATTGCCGCTCTGCAAAGTCACACCGGGGCCGGCATGGCGGCATTGTTCGGGTTGTCGATCGCTGCTGGCGGCTTTTTGTCGCTTTACCGAAAGGCCTTTTTTGGCCCGGTTACCCGGCCGGGTGTTGCTGATGCCAGCGATCTTCGGCCCCGCGAATGGGCCGTGCTGGTGGCATTGATCGTGATGATCGTTGGCATCGGGGTGTACCCCGGGCCATGGATTGAAATTGTCAGGCCCGCCGCCGAGCTCTGGGCGGCCGGGTTACTGCGCTGAGGCGGCCAGGTTTCAGGCCTTCTTGACGAACTCCGACTTGAGCTGCATGGCACCGATGCCGTCGATCTTGCAGTCGATGTCGTGGTCGCCGTCGATCAGGCGGATGTTCTTGACCTTTGTGCCGACCTTGACGACCGACGACGAGCCCTTGATTTTTAGGTCTTTGATGACGGTGACCGAGTCGCCATCTTGCAGTACGTTGCCGTTGGCATCCTTCCAGACGCGGACCTGCTCGGCGCTTTCGCCGGCCTCCTTGCTCCACTCGTGGGCGCATTCCGGGCAGACATAGTTGCTGCCGTCTTCGTAGGTGTATTCCGATTTGCACTTCGGACAGTTCGGCAAGCCGCTCATGGGTTTTCCTTATTAATAGTCTTCTTCAAAGCCGCCCATCAGGTTGGGCAGCAGGATAGTGGCGCGTTTGAGGGCGTCCGATAGATCGGGGCAAACATTGTCATCGCCCAGGTGGTCGATGAAGCCCGAACGATACAGCAGCGAGCCAGGTTGCGAATTAAGGCCGCTGACGATCAGTGTGCAGCCGCGTTTCAAGAGCTTGTCGCGGAGATTCTCGAGGCCTTCGAGTCCGGTGGTGTCGAGTTGAATGAGGCGGCTCATGTCGAGGACGACGACTTCCGGGTGCCCTTCGCGGGGATCGAGCAGTTCTTCGAGTTTATTGACTGCACCGAAGAACAGTGAGCCGAATAGTTGCCAGGCAGCGACGCGCATGGTGCCATCCGGATAGAGAAACTGCGGTTCGTCGGCCTCCTCCGTCAGCGGCAGGCGCTCGATCCTGGTCAGTTCCGACATCCGGTAGATGAAGAACAGGCTGGCCAGCACCATGCCGAGTTCAACGGCGATGGTCAGGTCGAAGACGACGGTGACAAAAAAGGTGGCGAGCAGAATGACCCGATAGTTGTAGGAGTAGCGCCGCAGTTCGAGAAACTGGTGCCATTCACCCATATTGATGGCGACCACCATGACGATCGCCGACAGCGTAGCCAGTGGCACGTAGGAGGCGAGTGGGGCGGCGATGAGGACGACGCCGAGCAGGACGAAAGCGTGGATGATGCCGGAAATCGGCGTCCGCCCGCCGGTTTTTACGTTGGTGGTGGTGCGGGCGATGGCCCCGGTCGCCGCGAAGCCGCCGAACAGAGGCGCAGCGATATTGGCGAGGCCCTGGGCGATGAGTTCCTGGTTGGGGTCGTGACGGTCGTCAATCTGGCTGTCGGCTACGCGGGCCGAGAGCAGCGACTCAATGGCACCCAGCAGGGCGATGGTAATGGCGGGCGAGATCAGCTTGCCGAAATCGTGGATCGAGAGATTGGGCAGGCCGAAATCAGGCAGCTCCTGAGGGATGCCGTGGAAGCGGCTGCCGATGGTTTCAACCGGCAGGTCGAACAGGAAGGATACCAGCGTGCCGACAATGAGTACGACGAGTGGCCCCGGTGCGCGGCGCATCAACGCAAAACGCTGGGCCAGTCGGTTGTAGGAGAGCAGAAAGACGAAACAGACGGAAGCCAGACCGAGGGTCGGCAGGTCGACGGTGTCGGCATACGCTGCCAAGGTTTTGATGCGATGGAAAAATTCAGCCGGCAGATTGTCGATTTGCAGCCCAAAGAAATCCTTGATCTGGGCGAGGAAGATGACGACGGCGATGCCGTTGGTGAAGCCGATGACGACGGTAACCGGAATGAAGCGGATCAGTTGACCCATGCGGGCCAGGCCCATGGCGAGCAGGAAGATGCCGGCGAGGATGGTGGCACCCATCAGGTTGGCGAAGCCATGGATGGCAACGATGCCATAGATGATAGGGATGAAGGCGCCGGTCGGTCCGCCAATCTGTACCCGCGAGCCGCCCAGGGCCGAAATGATCAGGCCGGCGACGATGGCCGTCCAGATGCCGGCGGTCGGCGAGCAGCCGGAAGCGATAGCGAAAGCCATGGCCAGTGGCAGGGCGAGAACGCCGACGGTAATGCCGGCCGCGATATCCTTGCCGAGTTGCGCGCGCGTATAAGTGGGCAGGCAATCGAGCAGCTTTGGGTGGAAGGCGATTTTCATGCGGCGCACTCAGTAGATGAGCGAAGCATTATATGAGCGCCTAATTTATCGTCAATGTTAATCACATGTTAATATGATGTAATTAGGACAGAATAAGAGCCAATCATGGAGAATCGCACCGCCCGCTTGACCATTCTCATCGATCCACAGAAAAAGAAAATTTTCGAGGAAATTTGTGCTTCCAAGGATCTGACCTCGTCTCAGGTCGTTCGCCGTCTGGTCCGCGAATACATTATCGACAATGCGGGTGATCGCGAGTTGCCGGCGTGGTTGAAGCCAAGTGGCAAGGTTGCCGACTAGTTGTCCCGGCTGTCTGTTGATTGGTTAGCCCGGTCGGGGTGCTGGGCGCCGACATAGGCATCGAATTTTGCCTGCATGGCCGGTCCCTGCTTGGCCAGCTCGCGAAGGATGCGCGCTACTGCCCACAGCATGACGACAACGCCTCCTGCCGTGCATGCCACGGCCTCTGCCACCGATGACGGGAAGCCGGCCAGTAGTGCGCCTTTGCCGGCAGCAAACCAGCTCGCGCCAATGCCGACGCAGGCCAGACCGAACATGTCGATCAGCGCATAGAGAAAGATCGGGCCGGTCAGGTTCGGGCGCGGGGGGCGATTCGATGAGTTGAGCATGCGTTTTTCCGACCTTGATCAGGTTTCCGGGTTTTCTTCAAAATGTCTTGACAAAGGCAAAGTGAAGGCTTGACTTATGCACAGTAATGGGGCGCTTTACGGACACCGTCTATCGTTGTGCTGGCGAATTTGACAGATTGCATCGGTTTGTTCATTACGCAAATAAAATCAATGGGTTATGATCAAGCTCAAGTTTCGGGCAGGGTAAGAAAAACCCTTGTGGAACGGTGACTTAGCGACTAACCCCTTGATTCATTCACAGACTTATCCACAGTTTTTGTGGATAGTTTCAAAAGCCCAAACGGTGTAGCTAGATTGCGGGGTTAAGTTAAAGTGATACTTTAGGTTGTGTCATGATTTTGCTGCGGCGCAACAAGGGATTCCTCGCTGCGCCAAGCCTTTTGACCATCCCGACTTACTTTACGCGCATACCCGGCTGGGCACCGGTATCCGGTGACAGCAGGAAGATGCCAGGCGTATTGCCCGCAGTATCCGAAGCAGCCAGCACCATGCCTTCGGACAGGCCGAATTTCATCTTGCGCGGGGCCAGGTTGGCTACCATGACGGTCAGGCGGCCTATCAGCTGGGCCGGATCGTAGGCCGCCTTGATGCCGGCGAAAACATTGCGTGTTTCGTTGTTGCCGACATCGAGTGTCAGGCGAACCAGCTTATCGGCCCCCTCGACGTGTTCGGCGTTGGCGATGCGGGCGATACGCAGATCCACCCTCATGAAATCATCGATGTTGCAGAACGGCTCCCAGGGGGATTCGGCTTTCACTTCGTTCTGTTGATGTTCGGCATGGCGCTGCTGCGACTGTTGCTCCTGGGTCGGCGCCAGGGATTCCTTGTTGGCTTCGACCAGCTTTTCGATGAGCTTGGCATCGACCCGGGTCATCAGGTGCTCGTAGGGATTGATGCCGTGGCCGGCGGCGAGCAGGCTTTGCGCATCCGTCCAGGCGAGGGGGGCGATATTGAGGAATTTTTCAACCTTGCCGGCGACCACCGGGAGGATGGGCTTGAGCAGCACGGTGAGCAGGCGGAACAGGTTGAGCGCGTTGCTGCAGGCGGCGTGCAGCTCGACTTCGCGGCCCTCCTGCTTGGCCAGTTCCCACGGCTTGACGCTGTCTACGTACTGGTTGGCGGCGTCGGTTAGGGCCATGATTTCGCGCATGGCCTTGCCGAATTCACGTGCTTCATAAAGTTCGGCGATGCGTCCCGCGGCTTCCTGGATGCCCTTGATGGCTGGCAGGTCGGCAGCTGCTGGCGCGAGTTGGCCGGCGAAGCGCTTGGTGATGAAGCCGGCCGAGCGGCTGGCGATGTTGACGTACTTACCGACCAGATCGGAATTGACGCGGGCACCGAAGTCCTCGAGGTTGAGGTCGATGTCTTCCATGCTCGCCGACAGCTTGGCGGCGTAGTAATAACGCAGCCATTCCGGGTTGAGGCCGGTGTCGAGATAGCTCTGGGCGGTGATGAAGGTGCCGCGTGACTTCGACATCTTGGCGCCATCAACGGTCAGGAAACCGTGCGCGAAAATCTTGGTCGGCGTGCGGAAACCGGCATGGGCCAGTTCGGCCGGCCAGAACAGGGCATGGAAGTAGAGAATATCCTTGCCGATGAAGTGGTACAGCTCGGTCGTCGAATCGGGTTTGAAGTATTCGTTGAAATCAAGGCCGTTCTTGGCGCACAGGTTCTTGAAGGAGCCCATGTAGCCAATCGGTGCATCAAGCCAGACGTAGAAATACTTGCCCGGGGCGTCGGGGATTTCAAAGCCGAAGTAGGGGGCGTCGCGCGAAATGTCCCAGTCGGTCAGCTTGTTCTCGCCAGGGGCTCCCAGCCATTCCTGCATTTTGTTGGCGGCTTCGTTCTGCAGGACGCCATTGTCGCGACTGGTGTACTGGCGCAGGAAGGATTCACAGCGTGGGTCGGAGAGCTTGAAGAAGTAATGTTCGGAGGTGCGCAGTTCGGGCTTGGCGCCGGAAATGGCCGAGTACGGGTCCTTGAGATCGGTCGGCGCATAGGCGGCGCCGCAGGATTCGCAGTTGTCACCATACTGGTCCTTGGCACCGCATTTCGGGCATTCGCCCTTGATGAAGCGGTCAGGCAGGAACAACTGTTTGACCGGGTCGTAATACTGCTCGATGGTCCGTGTTTCGATCAGGCCGGCGGCGCGCAGCTTGAGATAGATGTCGTTGGCGCAGTCGCGGGTTTCGTCGGAGTGGGTGCTGTAGTAATTGTCGAAGCCGACTCCGAAGCCAGCGAAGTCGCGCGAATGCTCGCCGTGCACACGGGCGATCAGTTGTTCCGGGGTGATGCCTTCCTTCTCCGCCCGCAACATGATGGGCGTGCCATGCGTGTCGTCGGCGCAAACATACCAGCACTCGTTGCCGGCCATTTTCTGGAAACGTACCCAGATGTCGGTCTGGATGTACTCGACCAGATGGCCAAGGTGAATGGCGCCGTTGGCATAGGGCAGGGCGGAGGTGACGAGAATTTTGCGCGACATGGCTGGCGGGTGCGGGAAAGGTAAAGGGCAATTTTACCGCGAGGAAGCAGCGAGAGGATTCACAAATCCTCGGGAGCCGCCTTTGGCGCATTGTTGGCAAAGGTAAAACAACATGCTGTTTTGGTAAAATATGCCAAATAAGTTATTGTCGATCCCGGCGGAAACGCCCAGAATCCGAGTGACACGGGAGGATTTATGATTTTTGCAGTAGTCGAAGACAGCAGGAACCAGGCCGAGGTGCTCAGGGCGCTTCTCAAGAGCGAGGGTCATCAGGCCGAAGTGTTTCTGGATGGGAACTCATGCGTCGAGGCGCTTCGGGATCGGCGCTTCGATTTCTTCATTATTGACTGGTCCCTGCCCGATATCGGGGGCGACGAAGTGCTTCGGGCGGTGCGCGGAAAATGCGGCTGGGAGGTTCCGGTAATTTTCTGCACGGGGCGCACCGACGAGGCTGCGGCATCCGACATCCTTCGCCTCGGGGCCGATGACTTCATCCCGAAGCCGATTCGCTACATGGAGTTCATGGCCCGGATTCATGTCCTGCTCCGCCGCTGTCAGCCGCGCCCGGCCATGCAGCAGGTCGGCAGCATCGAAATCGACCTGGGGGGGCGCCGGATCATGCTGGCCGGGGTCGATGTCGACCTGACGCAGCGCGAATTCGAACTGGCGCTTATTTTGTTGCGCAATGTCGGTCGCTTGCTGTCGCGGGATGAATTGCTGAGCACCGTTTGGGCGCTGGATGGTGGGGGTGATACCCGTACCGTCGATACCCATGCCAGCCGCCTGCGCAAGAGGCTCGGGCTGGCCGGGGAGAGCGGTCTGATGCTGTCGTCCGTCTATGGTCAGGGCTATCGTCTGGATACCGTTCAGTCGGGCTGAGTTCGGGCGCCGTTTCGGGTATGCTGGACAAAATTACTCGGGTATTTGCTGCGCCGGCCATGTCCTCCGGGTAATATTCGATACATCCCTGAAACCGGAGTTTCCATGAGCTTTACAGAACAGCAAATCAAGGCTGCGCTATCTGCTGCAGTCGATCCCAATACCGGCAAGGATTTCGTGGCCGGCAAGGCAGTCAAGAACGTGAAGGTTGATGGCGACGATGTTTCATTCGACATCGAGCTTGCTTATCCCGCCAAGAGCCAGATTGACGCGATCCGCAAACAGGTGATTGCGGCGGTTCGCACTCTGCCCGGCGTCGGCAATGTCTCGGCCAATGTGTTCAGCAAGATCGTTGCCCACTCGGTGCAGCTCGGCGTCAAGCTCTTGCCGGGCGTCAAGAACATCATTGCCGTGGCTTCCGGCAAGGGCGGTGTCGGCAAGAGTACGACGGCGGTCAACCTCGCCCTGGCATTAGCTCAAGAGGGCGCGCGGGTCGGTATTCTCGACGCCGACATCTACGGCCCCTCGCAGCCCCAAATGCTGGGCCTGGCAGGGCAGCAGCCGGAATCGAAGGACGGTCAGAACATGGAGCCGCTCGAGGCTTATGGCGTGCAGGCCATGTCCATTGGTTTCATGGTCGATGTCGAGACGCCGATGGTCTGGCGCGGTCCGATGGTCGCCCAGGCACTTGATCAGATGCTGGGCCAGACCAACTGGAACGATGTTGACTACCTGATTGTCGACATGCCGCCGGGTACCGGTGACATTCAGTTGTCGCTGGCGCAGAAAGTGCCGGTGACCGGCGCGGTGATCGTCACGACGCCCCAGGACATTGCCTTGATCGATGCTCGCAAGGGTTTGAAGATGTTCGAAAAGGTCAATATTCCGATCATCGGTATCGTCGAGAACATGAGCATTCATATTTGCTCGAAGTGCGGCCATGAAGAGCATATCTTCGGGACGGGCGGCGGCGAGAAGATGTGCGCTGATTACGACGTGGAATTCCTCGGCAGCTTGCCGCTCGAACTGGCCATTCGTGAAATGGCCGATGGTGGCAAGCCGACCGTGGTCGGGGCGCCGGAGTCGCGCACGGCCGAGATTTATCGCGGCATCGCCCGTCGTGTGGCGATCAAGATTGGTGAAAAGGCCAAGGACATGAGCTCGAAATTCCCCAATATCGTGGTGCAGAACACATAAGTTTTTGCCAAAACCCCACACAAAGGCGGGTAAAATCCCGCCTTTGCTTTTTGTAGCGCGGAAGATAAAAAATGGCCATCAAATCAGACAAATGGATTCGCCGCATGGCGGCAGAGCACGGCATGATCGAGCCGTTCGCGCCAGAACTCGTGCGCGAAGTGAATGGCCAGAAGATTGTTTCCTACGGCACCTCCAGCTACGGCTACGATATTCGTTGCGCCCGTGAATTCAAGGTATTTACCAACATCAACTCGACGGTCGTCGATCCCAAGAATTTCGATCCGAAATCCTTCGTCGAGATTGAGTCCGATGTCTGCATCATTCCGCCGAATTCGTTCGCCCTGGCCCGCACCATGGAATACTTCCGCATTCCGCGTTCAGTACTGACGGTGTGTCTGGGCAAGAGCACCTATGCCCGCTGCGGCATTATCGTCAATGTGACGCCCTTCGAGCCGGAATGGGAAGGCTACGTCACCCTCGAGTTTTCCAATACGACGCCGCTGCCGGCCAAGATCTACGCTGGCGAAGGTTGCGCCCAGGTGCTGTTCTTCGAATCCGATGAAGTGTGTGAAACGTCGTATAAGGATAGAGGCGGCAAATATCAGGGCCAGGTTGGTGTGACCTTGCCGAAAATCTGACGCTTACCCGTAACGAAAACGTCTTATTCTGTGACCCGCTGCGGCGGGTCGCCGCTTTTCAAGGATCGAACATGCGCTTCCACTTTCCCGTCATCATCATCGACGAAGACTTTCGCTCGGAAAATACCTCCGGCCTCGGTATCCGGGCGCTGGCCGAAGCCATTGAAAAGGAAGGTCTGGAAGTACTTGGCGTTACCAGCTACGGCGATCTGACCTCATTTGCCCAGCAGCAGAGTCGCGCCTCGGCCTTTATCCTGTCGATTGATGACGAGGAGCTGGCACTCGAGCCGGAGGAGACGCTGGCCGAACTGCGCGCCTTTGTTGGCGAGATTCGCAACCGGAACGCCGAAATTCCCATCTTCCTGCATGGTGAGACGCGCACCTCGCGCCACATCCCGAATGATGTGCTGCGCGAACTGCATGGTTTCATCCATATGTTCGAGGACACGCCGGAATTCATCGCCCGCAACGTCAAGCGCGAGGCCAAGGCCTACCTCGCTTCGCTGCCGCCGCCGTTCTTCCGGGCGCTGGTCCATTACGCGGCAGACGGCTCATATTCCTGGCATTGCCCGGGCCACTCGGGCGGTGTTGCGTTCCTGAAGTCGCCGGTGGGCCAGATGTTCCACCAGTTCTTCGGCGAGAACATGCTGCGCGCCGACGTCTGCAATGCCGTCGAGGAACTCGGCCAGTTGCTCGATCATACCGGGCCGGTTGCCGCCTCCGAGCGCAACGCGGCGCGCATTTTCAACTCCGATCATCTCTATTTTGTCACCAACGGCACGTCGACCTCGAACAAGATCGTCTGGCACTCGACCGTCGCGCCGGGTGACATCGTCGTTGTCGACCGCAACTGTCACAAGTCCATCCTGCACGCCATCATGATGACCGGGGCGATCCCCGTTTTCCTGATGCCGACGCGCAACAATTTCGGCATCATCGGGCCGATCCCGAAATCGGAATTCCTCTGGGAGAACATCCAGAAGAAGATTGCCGCCAATCCTTTCATCACCGACAAGACGGCCAAGCCGCGCGTCCTGACCATCACCCAGTCGACCTACGATGGCATTCTCTACAACGTCGAGGACATCAAGGCCGAACTCGACGGCAAAATCGACACCCTGCATTTCGATGAAGCCTGGCTGCCGCATGCCGCCTTCCACGATTTTTATGGCGACTACCACGCCATCGGCGCCGACCGCCCGCGCTGCAAGGAGTCGATGGTCTTCTCGACGCAATCGACGCACAAGCTGCTGGCCGGTCTGAGCCAGGCCTCGCAGATTCTCGTTCAGGATGCCGAGAACCAGAAGCTCGACCGCGACATCTTCAACGAAGCCTATCTGATGCACACCTCGACTTCGCCCCAGTACTCGATCATCGCCTCCTGCGATGTCGCAGCGGCGATGATGGAGGAGCCGGCTGGTACAGCGCTGGTTGAAGAGTCGATCACCGAAGCGCTCGATTTCCGTCGCGCCATGCGCAAGGTGGACGAGGAATGGGGCGCCGACTGGTGGTTCAAGGTCTGGGGGCCGGACGACCTGTCGGAAGAAGGCATCGAGGAACGCGAAGCCTGGATGCTCAAGCCGGGCGAACGCTGGCACGGCTTCAACAATCTGGCCGACGGCTTCAACATGCTCGACCCGATTAAGGCGACCATCATCACCCCGGGCCTCGATGTCGACGGTGATTTTGCCGACGAATTCGGTATCCCGGCCGCTATCGTCACCAAGTACCTCGCCGAGCATGGCGTCATCGTCGAGAAGTGTGGACTCTACAGCTTCTTCATCATGTTCACCATCGGCATCACCAAGGGCCGCTGGAACACCCTGGTGACTGCCCTGCAACAGTTCAAGGACGATTACGACAAGAATCATCCGCTGTGGAAGGTGCTGCCCGAGTTCGTGCAGAAGAACCCGCGCTACGAGCGCGTCGGCCTGCGCGACCTGTGTACCGAGATTCACAGCGTTTACAAGCAGAACGACGTGGCCCGCCTGACCACTGAAATGTACCTTTCGGACATGGTGCCGGCCATGCGTCCGGCTGATGCCTTCGCCAAGATGGCGCACCGGGACATCGAGCGCGTGCCGGTGGACGAACTTGAAGGCCGCGTCACGGCAGTGCTCCTGACGCCGTACCCGCCGGGTATTCCGCTCCTCATTCCGGGTGAGCGTTTCAATGCCAAGATCTGCAACTACCTGAAATTCGCCCGCGAATTCAATGCCACCTTCCCTGGCTTCGAGACCGACGTGCATGGCCTCGTCAAGGGTGCCGACGGTCGCTATTTCGTCGATTGCGTGCGCTGATCCCGACCGGCTGGCAGCTTAGCGCTGTCGGCGGTAGCTAAGAAAAGAGAACCCCGTCCCGCTCTGGCTGGATGGGGTATTTTTTTGGGCAATCTGCCAGTCGATGGCATGAATTTCCGGAAACCAAGCATCGCCTTCGGGTTCGAGATCGACTTCAGTGATTTCCAGGCGATCAGCCAGCGGCATGGCCTGCCGGTATATCTGCTCGCCGCCGATGATGAAAACCGTCGCCGTGCTCGCTGCCAGTGTCAGTGCATGGTCCAGCGAATCAGCCAGTTCCGCGCCGGGTACCGGGTATTCGGCCTGACGGCTGATCACGATGTTGCGCCGGCCGGGTAACGGACGAAAACGCGGCGGCAACGATTCCCAGGTCTTGCGCCCCATGATCACCGTATGGCCCGCAGTCAGCGCCTTGAAATGCGCCATGTCCTCGGGAATGTTCCAGATCAGCTGATTGTCCTTGCCGATCACCCGATTTTTGGCGACGGCGGCGATGATCACGACTTCAGGCATGTTCAGGTCCGGAATTGGCGAAGGTGTTTGATCAGGCCACGGGTCGACGCGTCGAGCGCGTCGCTCGGGGCGTCATCGCGAATGCACGGGGCGAGTTTCCCGGTCAGTTGCTTGCCGAGTTCGACGCCCCATTGGTCGAAGGAATTGAGGTTCCACAGAACGCCCAGGCAAAACACCTTGTGCTCGTAGAGGGCAATCAGCTGGCCGAGGGTGAATGGCGTCAGTTCGGGCAGGACCAGGGTGGTCGACGGCTGGTTGCCGGGAAAGCGGCGGAAGGCCAGCAGATGTTCGGGAATGCCCGCCGCCCGTGCTTCCTCGACGGTCTGGCCAAAAGCCAGAGCGGATGACTGGGCCAGGCAACTGGCGAGCAGCCCGCTGTGATGGCCGGGTAGCGGGAAATCGGACTTGCCGAGGGCAATGAAATCGCAGGCAACCAGCGCGCTACCCTGGTGCAGCAACTGGAAGAACGAGTGCTGGCCATTGGTCCCCGCTTCGCCCCACAAGATGGGATTGGTCGGATAGTCCACGGCCAGCCCGTCGCGGTTGGCCCGCTTGCCGTTGCTCTCCATTTCAAGCTGCTGCAGGTGTGAGGGCAGCAAGGCCAGCGAGTGGCTGTAGGGAAAGACGCCGTGGCTGTGGGCATCGAGGAAGTTGGTATTCCACAGGGCAACCAGTGCCAGGGTCAAAGGCAGGTTGGTGTCGGCCGGGGCACTGAAAAAATGCGCGTCCATGGCGTGGGCACCGGCCAGCAACTGTTCGAAATTCCGGTAGCCGATGGCCAGTGCAATGGGCAGGCCGATCGCTGACCACAACGAGAAGCGGCCACCTACCCAGTCCCAGAACTCGAAGACGTTTTCTGGTGCGATGCCGAATTCTGCCGTGGCTACCAGATTGGTCGAGGCGGCGACGAAATGTCGGGCAATGGCACCTTTGTCACCCGTGCTGGCCAGTATCCAGTTGCGCGCGGTGTTCGCATTGGCCATCGTTTCCAGCGTCGTAAAGGTTTTGCTGGCGATGACGAACAAGGTGCTGCGGGGATTCAGTCGGGTCAATGTGCTGGCCAGATCGGCGCTGTCCAGGTTGGACACGAAATGGACATTGAGGTCGAGCTGCTCAAAGGCGGCCAGCGCATGGACGGCCATGCGCGGGCCGAGGTCGGAGCCGCCAATGCCGATGTTCACCACATCGGTGATGCGTTCGCCGGAAAAACCGCGCCAGCGACCATCATGAATCTGTTCGCAAAATGCAGCCATGCGGCTAAGGACGTCTTTGACTTCGGCTGGTGCGGCGTTGCCGGCTCGCAGATCGACGTGCCGGACGGGGCGCCCTTCGGTGTGGTTGATCGGCTCGCCGGCGCGCATCCGTTCGATCCAGTTGCGCCAGCCGGCTTGCTCGGCCAATTGCCGGAGCAGGCCCATGGTGTGCAGGTCAAGCCGCTGCTTCGAATAGTCGAGCAGGATGCGGTCCTGACTGAGCGAGAAGCGCTCGAAACGGCCGGGGTCGGCGGCAAACAGGTCGCGCAGGTGGCGATGCTTGATGCTGCGGGCGTGTTCAGCCAGGGCGAGCCAGGCGGGACGGAGCGGTACCTGCATGCTCAGACCGCGACCTGGGCGGCGATATGCGGATGCGGATCGTAGCCGTCGAGGCGGAAATCCTCGAATTTGAACGCGAAAATGTCATTGACCGCCGGGTTGATCCACATCGTCGGCAGGGCACGCGTGTCGCGCGCAAGCTGCAACTTGGCCTGCTCAAAATGATTCGAGTAGATGTGTGCGTCGCCGAAGGTGTGCACGAAGTCCCCGGGTTGGTAGCCGCAGACCTGGGCCAGCATCATGGTCAGCAGGGCATAGGAGGCGATATTGAAGGGCACGCCGAGAAAGATGTCGGCGCTGCGCTGATAGAGCTGGCAGGAGAGCTTGCCGCCGGCGACATAGAACTGGAACAGGCAGTGGCAGGGCGGCAGCGCCATGCTGTCGACGTCGCCGGGGTTCCAGGCGGAAACGATATGGCGGCGCGAGTCCGGGTTGTTTTTGAGGCTGTTCACCAGTTGGGTGATCTGGTCGATGAGGCGGCCATCCGGGGTTTCCCAGCGCCGCCACTGCTTGCCGTAGACCGGTCCGAGATCGCCGTTTTCGTCGGCCCATTCGTCCCAGATGCGGACGCCGTTCTCCTTCAGGTAGGCAATATTGGTATCGCCCTGCAGGAACCACAGCAGTTCGTGCACGATGGACTTGAGGTGAAGCTTCTTGGTGGTGACCATGGGGAAGCCCTTGGCCAGGTCGAAGCGCATCTGCCAGCCGAAGACCGAGCGGGTGCCGGTGCCGGTACGGTCGGATTTGTCGTGCCCGTTCTCGAGAACGTGGCGCATCAGGTCATGGTAGGGCTGCATCGCGTCGGCTATCCGGAACTATCAATAGTCAGCCATTTTACATCCCACGCTGGAACTCCGTGTGGCTGCCGCATGAATGGTGCGGTGAGGAAAATTTCCTGAGGCCGGAAATTCCTCACGCTAGAAGGCGGGATATAGGACTACACTGGAAAAAAGCACTTACAGACGGAGGGGGAATGGTGCTCAAGAAGGTTGCCAACCTGGGCGGGTTCTTTGCCCAAAAAACGGATCATCCGCTGGCCAATGCCCGGGAGTTTCGCAAAGTCCTGAGCGAATTGCCGAAGGACAATGCCTTCAAGGCACTCGACGAAATTACCGGTTGGCTTGAGTCACTCGAGGGAGCGAACGGATTTCCCATCAGCACGATGTATGAAGTGCTTGAACAACTGGAAGAGGCGGCTCAGCCCCATCTGAAACGGCTGGCCCGAGATTATTTCGGCACCGCCCGTCTGTCGAGGTCGGAAGAGAACCGGCTGTGGTCGATCAACTATGCATTTTCGACCCGCCTGGCCGCCGCCTATGAGCGGTGCCTGCTCGCCATCGACGATAAAAGTCAGTCCGGTGAGCTGGCCAAGACGGTGCTACCAAGTTTGTGCGTCCGCCTGATGATGGCGCTCGGGCGTGCCCTCAAGTGGGAACAATTCCACTATGGGCCGTCGCGCGATACGTGCTGGCAGAGTATGGGCCGGGCCTTGATGGCGGCCGAGGCAGCCGGCGTGGCCGGCAAGGCAGTTGCCGTGCCGGGGCGGAACGGAATGACCACGCCCGTCCAGGAATACCAGAAGGTGATGATTTTTCAGGCGGCCTCGCTCGATAGCCTGTTGCCGGTTGGCATTGAACTGGCTGAGCATGTGATCGACCATTTTTTGTCAGGTTTCGTTTTTACAGCCGAGGCCCAGATCGATAGCGTTTACTGGGTCGACCTCAAACTGGCCCAGCCCCCCCTGCGTCTCGCCCGTATGCCGGCCCAGGCCGAGACGACCCAGCGTTTCATGAAGCCGGGCAGTGCCCACGAGGCGATGCGTGCCGTGCTCGATAACCTCGAGCGGGGCGGCGACATGCCGCCCGAGATCAATCTCGGTGGGCAATATCCGGTCAAGTTGCTGGTTGCGGTCTTCCGTCACCTGACCAATTACCTGTCGCCGATGCCGCCGCAACGGCTGCACGATCGCCATCGGGTCACGCACCGGATGGCGGTACTCAACGGGCTGGTTAACGCTTTCGTGGTTTTTTCCGACGAGTTTGGCGGTCGGCCGGCTGGCTTGCCGACCGAAACCTGGCTTGCCGAGAATGTCAGTCGGGGCGGCTTTGGCGCCCTGCTCGACAAGGTTCCGGAGGAGTGGCTGCGGGTCGGTGCCCTGCTCGCCATGCAGCCGGAGGGGGGCAGCAACTGGCTGCTCGGCGTCGTTCGTCGCTATCACCGGATGTCGGAAAACGATGCCCGCGTGGGCATTCAGGCGCTGGCGACCAAGGCGGTTGCGCTTGAACTGCGGGGGAGAAATACCACCGCCAGCTATATGGCCGCAGCCGGCACCAGTCCAGCCTTGATGCTGCTTGATGGCAACGAGCCTGACGAGTTTCGGGTCATTCTGCCACCGACGACTTTCGATCAGCGGGAAAGTCTGGAGTACGTCCGCGATGGTCAGCGGTTCCAGTTGAATCCCGTGGCCCTGGTCGAACAGACGGCCGATTACGAACTGGCCCGCTACCGCCGGACGGCCGTTTAAGCCTGGGCAGGGCGGATCGCCGATTTTGGCCGGAAGGCCTTGATCACGGATTCGTTGGTTTCGGCATAGGGGCCGCCGATCAGGTCGATGCAATAAGGCACCGCAGCAAAGATGCCGACGTGGGCGACCGTGCCGTCGGCCCGGCGAACGCCTTCCAGGGTTTCCCTGATCGATTTCGGTTGGCCGGGCAGGTTGATGATCAGGGCTTGCTTGCGAATGACGGCAACCTGGCGTGAGAGGATGGCGGTCGGCACAAAATTGAGGCTGATCCGGCGCATTTCCTCACCAAAGCCGGGCATTTCCTTATCGGCGACAGCCAGCGTGGCTTCCGGCGTGACGTCGCGCAATGCTGGGCCGGTGCCGCCGGTGGTCAGCACCAGATGGCACCGGTCGTCGTCGACCAGCGCCATCAGCGTTTTTTCAATAGTCTCGCGGTCATCGGCGATCAGCCGCGTCTCGGCGCGCCATGGCGTGGACAGGGCCGACGACAGCCATTCCTGCAGGGCGGGAATGCCCTTGTCTTCATAAACGCCGGTCGAGGCGCGATCACTGATCGAAACCAGACCGACGATCAATGCCTCACTCATCGTCCGCATCCTCGTCCTCGGCGACCGGGGCACCCTGCCGGTCGAGGTCCTGCAGGATCTGGAAAATGGCGCGGAAATTCTTCGGCGGCTTGTGGTTTTCCAGTTCCTTGAGCGCATTGCGGCGCAGCTGGCGCATGTGCTGGAGATCGATATCGGGCCAGATGGCGGCGATTTCGGCGAGATAGGTTTCGTCTTCGATAAAGCGTGTGCGGAAACGTTCCAGGCGGTGCAGGCGGGCTGTTTCAGCCGACGATTCGCCGCGCAGCATGGCCAGGCCGGCGCGGATCGGCTCGTCATCGACGCCGCGCATGAGCTTGCCGAGATACATCACCTGACGGCGATGGGCGCCGTGAGCGGTGATTTTCTGGCATTCGCGGACGGCGTCATAAATGTTTTCCGGCAGTTTTATCTTCTTCAGTTGGCCGACCGACAGTTCGACCAGTTCTTCGCCGAGATCGCGCAATTCATGCATGGCCTCCTTCTTCTTGGTCTTGGAAGGACGGCCTGTGTCTTCGGTGAAATCTTCTTCATGCATGGGGTTGTCCGGTGCGGGCAATAACGGGCTGTTATGATAGCGACTTTCCCGCTCCGACGTCGCCTCCATGTCCGAAACAGCCGCATTTTCCTATTCCCACGCCACCCTGCAGCAACTCTCCGAGGACGTCCTCAAGCATGCGCGCAGCAAGGGGGCGACGGCCTGCGAGGTGGATGTCTCGGAGGGTTTCGGCCAGTCGGTGACGGTGCGTTGCGACGAGGTTGAAACCATCGAATTCAATCGCGACAAGGGTATCGGCATCACGATTTATTCCGGTCAGCGCAAGGGCTACGCCAGCACTTCCGACTTTTCGGCGCAAGCGCTGCGCGAAACCGTCGAAGCGGCGCTCGACATCGCCCGCTTCACGGCCGAGGACGATTGTGCCGGTCTGGCCGATGCGGCGCTGATGGCGAAGAATCCGCCCGAGCTCGATCTGTACCATCCGTGGGCCCTGACCGTCGAAGAGGCGATCGAGACGGCCCGGCGCTGCGAGCAGGCCGCATTTGACGCCAGTCCGCTGGTCAGCAATTCCGAAGGGGCCTCGATTTCGACCCAGCAGGCGCATTTCGTTTCGGCCAACAGCCTCGGCTTCATGGGCGGCTACCCGACCTCGCGGCATTACATTTCGTGTTCGGTGATTGCCGGCGAACAGGATGCGATGCAGCGCGACGACTGGTACACCACCCATCGCAATGCCCGCCACCTCGACGATCCGGCGCAGGTCGGCGCGATTGCCGCCAAGCGGGCGATTGCCCGGCTCGATGGGCGCAAGGTCAAGACCGGTGAGTTTCCGATCATTCTCGAAGCGCCTCTGGCTGGCGGCCTGCTCGGCAGTCTGGTGCATGCGGCAAGCGGTGGTGCCCTGTATCGCAAATCGTCGTTCCTGCTCGATCAGCTGGGCAAGAAAATCATGCCGGATTTCGTGCACATCGCCGAGCGACCGCATATTTCATGCGGTCTCGGCAGCGCCTCCTTCGACAGCGACGGTGTGGCGACGCGAGATCGTGACGTGGTCGCCAACGGCATCCTGCAGGGGTATTTTCTGAGCACCTACACGGCCCGCAAGCTGGGCATGCAGACGACGGCCAATGCCGGTGGCAGCCACAACCTGATCATTCAGCCCGGTGATCTCGATCTTGATGGGCTGCTCGCCAAAATGGGGCGTGGCCTGCTCGTCACCGAACTGCTCGGCCATGGTATCAACTACGTGACCGGTGATTATTCACGCGGGGCTGCCGGCTTCTGGGTGGAGGATGGCAAGATCGCCTATCCGGTCGAGGAAATCACCATTGCCGGCAATCTCAAGGCCATGCTGGCCGGCATCGTCGCTGTGGGCAACGACGTGCAGATCCGGGGCAGCAAGATTACCGGCTCGATCATGCTGGATAGGATGACGGTCGCCGGTGAGTAGGATGTTGCTGCTATAAGGGTTTTCCGCAACTCGTCAGGGCGATGGTTTTGGCTAGAATGGAAAGGCATGATTCTGACGTGCCCAAACATTTCTGGAGGAGACAATATGCAACGTCGTGATTTTCTGAAAAAGGCTTCCGTCGGTGCTGTCGCCGGCGCTGCCACTACCCTCGCTGCACCGGCTATCGCCCAGGCCCTGCCCAATATCAAGTGGCGCCTGACCTCGAGCTTCCCGAAGAGCCTGGACACCATTTACGGCGGTGCTGAAGTTCTCGCCAACCGGGTGCGTGCCATCACCAACGGCAAGTTCGACATTCGCGTCTTTGCTGGCGGCGAAATCGTTCCCGGCCTGCAGGCGCTTGATGCTGTGCAACAAGGTACGGTTGAAGTCTGCCATACCTGCTCCTACTACTACGTTGGCAAGGACAAGACCTTCGGTTTTGGCACATCGGTTCCGTTCGGCATGACGGCCCGTCAGATGAACGCCTGGATCTACTACGGCGGCGGCCAGAAGCTGCTTGACGATTTTTATTCCAACTACAACGTCCTGTCCTTTGCCGGCGGCAATACCGGCACCCAGATGGGCGGCTGGTGGCGCAAGGAAGTTAATACCGTCGCCGACCTCAAGGGGGTCAAGATGCGTATCGCCGGTCTCGGCGGCACCGTTTTCTCGGCGCTCGGCGTCGTCCCGCAGCAGATCGCTGGTGGCGACATCTACCCGGCCCTGGAAAAAGGCACCATCGACGCAGCCGAATGGGTCGGTCCGTACGATGACGAAAAGCTGGGCTTCTACAAGGTCGCCAAGAACTACTACTACCCGGGCTGGTGGGAGCCGGGCCCGACCATCCACTTCTTCGTCAACAAGGCCGAATGGGCCAAGCTGCCCAAGGAATATCAGGAAGCCTTCCAGGCCGCTGCCTTCGAAGCCAACGTGACGATGATGGCCGAATACGACCACAAGAATCCGGCAGCACTGGCCAAGCTGATGCAGGCGGGTGTCAAGGTCAAGGAATTCTCTTCCGAAATTCTCAAGGCTACCTACAAGGCGGCAACCGATCTCTACGTCGACGAAGCCGGCAAGAACCCGGCCTTCAAGAAGATCTACGTCGAGTACGACAAGTACCGGCGAACGCAGTCGGCCTGGTTCAGTCTGGCCGAACGGCGCATGGATGGCTTCCTGCAGACCGGCAAATAAGCGTCTGTCTGTTGTCGATAAAAAACCCGCGAATTTCGCGGGTTTTTTTATGGTGTGCCCGGTAGGGCGAACTTGCCTGATCGTGCTGCTTATTTCTCGAGCAGACTACGCAGCATCCAGGCGTTCTTTTCATGAATCTGCATGCGCTGGGTGAGCAGGTCGGCGGTCGGCTCATCGCCGGCCTTGTCCACGATGGCGAAAATGCCACGTGCTGTCTTGGTGACAGCTTCCTGGCCGGCGACCAGTTGCTTGATCATGTCCTCGGCCGAGACCTTGCCTTCGCTTTCCTTGATCACTGTCAGCCGGGCGAATTCGGCGTAGGTGCCGGGGGCGGCGACGCCCAGGGCGCGGATGCGTTCGGCGATGAGATCCAGGGCGTTCCACAGCTCGGTGTATTGATCCATGAACATCACGTGCAGCGTGTTGAACATCGGACCAGTGACGTTCCAGTGGAAATTGTGGGTTTTCAGGTAGAGGGTGAAAGAGTCGGCCAGCAGGTGTGACAGGCCGTCGGCGATTTTTTCGCGGTCCTTCTTGGTGATTCCGATATCCATGATTGTTCCCTTCGTCTGGTCGGTGTGGCAGGGTCAGAAAATAATACTGCTCTGGCAACGGTTCAATGATGCCCGCCTGATCGACGTCGGGCCAATCGCATTTGGCTATGTGGGCGATAGGCCGTCCTATTTCTCGACAAAGGCGCGCTCGATCACGTAATCCCCCAGTTCGCCGGTATGGTGGTGGCCGACCTTGAAACCGCGCACATCGAGCATGGCGGCAGTGTCGGCGAGCATGGCCGGGCTGCCGCAGATCATGGCCCGGTCGGTGGCCGGGTCGAGGGGCGGCTGGCCGATGTCGGCGAAAAGCTTGCCGGAGTCGATGAGTTCGGTCAGTCGACCCTCGTTGCGGAACGACTCGCGCGTTACCGTCGGGTAGTAAATCAGCTTCTCCTTGACCCAGTCGGCGAAGTACTCGTGCTCCTTCAAGTCCTCCTCGATGTAGTCGTGATAGGCCAGTTCATTGGTCCAGCGTACGCCGTGGATGAGGATGACCTTTTCGAACCGCTCGTAGGTTTCCGGATCGTGAATCAGGCTCATGAAAGGGGCGAGGCCGGTGCCCGTGGCGAACATGAAGAGGCGCTTGCCCGGCTTCAGGTCGCGCAGGACCAGGGTGCCGGTGGGCTTCTTGCTGACCAGGATCGGATCGCCGGGCTGGAGGTGCTGCAGACGTGAGGTCAGCGGGCCATCCTCGACCTTGATGCTGAAAAACTCGAGGTATTCCTCGTGGTTGGCGCTGGCAATGCTGTAGGCGCGGGTCAGCGGACGGCCATCGACTTCCAGTCCGATCATCACGAACTGGCCGTTAGTGAAGCGCAGGCCGGGGTCGCGTGTCGTCCGGAAGGTGAATAGCGTGTCGTTCCAGTGATGGACGGAGGTAACGGTTTCGGTGGCCAGGTTGCTCATGTCGGTACTCGTCGAGGGTTCAGATATGACTGATCTTAGGTGGCATCGTTTATTGATAAAAGCGGGTAATTTATATATCGTTAATCTAAAATATAGATATGAAGATCACCCTGCGCCAACTTGAGGTCTTTGCGGCCGTTGCCCGTCTTGAAAATGTTTCGCGAGCCGCGGCTCAGCTCAACATGTCGCAGTCGGCAGCGAGCACGGCGCTGCTCGAACTGGAGCGTCATTTCGCTTGCCCTCTGTTTGACCGCGTCGGCAAATCCCTACGCCTCAACGGGAGCGGGCGGGGCTTGTTGCCGCAGGCCGAAGACATGCTGGCCCGAGCCCATGAAATTGAAGGATTTCTGGCGGGGGGGCGTCTGGCTCCCGTCGCCGTCGGGGCGACGCTGACGATCGGCAATTATCTGGCGACGCTGGTGGTTGTTGATTACCTGCAAAAAAATCCGGGCAGTCGGGTCGATCTTGCCGTTTGTAATACGCAACAAGTGGTTGATCGCCTGCGCCGCTTTGAACTCGATGTTGGCCTGATCGAGGGCGAGGCCAGCGATTCGGATCTGATCTTCGAGCCGTGGATTGACGATGAACTGGTAGTGTTTTGCGCCCCATCACACGCCTTGGCGAAAGCTGGGGAGGCGGCACCGGCCGTCCTGGCGGAACAAAAATGGATCGTGCGGGAACCGGGTTCAGGGACGCGTGCCCTGTTCGACCGGGCGATCCGCTCGGTCGGCGTCGATGCCGATGTCTGTCTGCAGCTTGAGCATACCGAGGCGATCAAGCGGGCGGTCGAATCGGGTCTGGGGGTCGGCTGCCTGTCCCGGCTGTCGCTGCGCGAAGCGCTGCGGCGCGGCAGTCTGGTCGAGATCAAGACGCCGGCACTGGCCCTGCGTCGCCGCTTCCAGTTTGTCCGTCAGCGCCGGCGCCACCTCAGTACGGCAACCCGCATGTTCATTGACGAGTGTCGTCGTCTGACCGGCGATGCGGCCGATACCAGCCAACTGACCTTGCCATTCATTCCCTGATCAGGACGAAAAAACGGGGTCCGCAGACCCCGTTCTGGTTAGTGCGCGCAAAATTACTTGCTGTCGCTCTGCAGGTTCTTGAGCAGGTCGGCCGCCGATTTATCGTCGTCCTTGTTTGCGTCGGGTTCTTCTTCGCTACGCTTCATGAGCGAGTCCAGATCGATGGCTTCCGGCGCCTTGCCTTCCTTCTCCAGTCTCTGCTGCTCCTTCTGCGCCTCGTCACCATAGCTGACGATGTTCGGGAAGATGATGATCAGCGCGACCATGATGATCTGAATGCAAACGAAGGGAATGGCACCCCAGTAGATGTCCGTCGTCTTGACGGACGATGGTGCCACCGAGCGCAGGTAGAACAGCGCGAAGCCGAAGGGCGGGTGCATGAAGGAGGTCTGCATGTTGACCGCGAGCAATACGCCGAACCAGACCAGATCAATGCCCAGCTTGTCAGCCACCGGAGCAAGCAGTGGCACGATGATGAAGGACAGTTCGAAGAAGTCGAGGAAGAAGGCGAGCAGGAAGACCAGCAGGTTGACCACGATGAGGAAGCCGACCTGTCCGCCGGGCAGGCCGAGCAGCAGGTGTTCGACCCACAGGTCACCATTGACGGCGCGGAAGATCAGACCGAATACCGTCGAGCCGACCAGGATGAAAACAACGAACGAGGACAGCTTGCCGGTCGTTTCCATCGCCTGTTTGAGCAGTTTGAAGCTCAGACGCTGGCGGGCGATGGCAAGGATCAGCGCGCCGGCAGCACCCATGGCGCCGCCTTCGGTCGGCGTGGCAATGCCGAGGAAGATGGTGCCGAGGACGAGGAAGATGAGGACCAGCGGCGGCACCAGTGTCGTGAGGACGCGGAACAGGAGCTTGAAACCGCGCAGGCTGCGTGCTTCAAGCGGCAGAGCCGGGCAGGCGCTCGGTTTGATGACGGAGAGGACGGCGACATAGCCAACGTACAGGCCAGTGAGGATCAGGCCGGGAATGAAGGCGCCTTCGTACATGTCGCCGACCGATTTGCCGAGCTGGTCGGCCATGATGATGAGCACCAGCGACGGCGGGATGATCTGAGCCAGTGTGCCGGAAGCGGCAATGACGCCCGAAGCAAGCCGCTTGTCGTAGCCGTAGCGGAGCATGATGGGTAGCGAGATCAGGCCCATTGAAATCACCGAGGCAGCCACCACACCGGTCGTCGCGGCGAGCAGGGCACCGACGAAGATGACGGCGTAAGCGAGGCCGCCACGCAAGGGGCCGAACAGCTGGCCGATGGTGTCGAGCAGGTCCTCGGCCATGCCGGATCGTTCAAGAATCAGCCCCATGAAGGTAAAGAAGGGGATGGCGAGCAGCGTGTCGTTGGCCATGATGCCGAAGATGCGCTCGGGCAGGGCCTGGAAGATGGCCGGCGTGAGCAGGCCAAGTTCCATGCCGATGAGGCCGAAGACAATGCCGTTGGCAGCCAGCGAAAAAGCCACCGGATAGCCGCAGAGCAGGAAGACGACGAGGGCACCGAACATCAGCGGCGCCATGTTGGCGATCATCCATTCCATTATTTGGCCTCCTTGGCTTTGGCGGCGGCGATGGCGGCGGCCAGTTCTTCTTCGGCCGTCGGGCCCTTGTCTTTTTGGCCGGGGTCGTCGATGCGGCCAGCAAGGAAGGCCAGGCGCTTGATCAGCTCGGAAATGCCTTGCAGTGCAAGCAGGGTGAAGGCGACGGGCAGGATCATCTTGACCGGCCAGCGGATCAGCCCCCCGGCATTGGCCGACATTTCATTGATGTGGAAGGAGTCGGCAACCAGTGGCAATGACAGCCAGAGAATGGTGATGACCATCGGCAGCAGGAAGAAAATGGTGCCGAGTATGTCGATCCAGGCCTGTCCTTTGGGTGAAAGCTTGCCGGCGACAACGTCGATGCGGACATGCTCGTTTTTCTGTAGCGTATAGGGTGCGCAGAGCAGGAAAACGGCAGCAAACAAATACCACTGGATTTCCAGCAGGCCGTTCGAGCTGTAGTTGAAGATGAAGCGGACGGTGGCGTTGATGGAGCAGATGATGGTCATCACCAGCACGAGCCAGAAGGCGGCTTTGCCAATGCGCTCGTTGAGCTTGTCGATCAGCTGCGAGAGCTGGAGCAGAAGGGTCACGAATATTCCTCCTCGATTGATAGAATTCCCGGCTTCTGAATATGGCCGACGTTAATTGAACATCTCAGGGGCCGAATTTACAGTGAAGGCGAGAGGCAGAGAATGGTGGAAATCCCTACAACCCGGACAACGCATATTTGCCTGGTGCGCCACGGCGAAACCGAATGGAATGCCGAGCGGCGTATCCAGGGTCAGATCGACATCGGCCTCAATGACACCGGCCGCCGCCAGGCTGTAGCCGCCGGGCGCTGGCTCAGGACGGCCGGGATTATGGCCTTGTACAGCAGTGATCTCAAGCGCGCCTGGACGACGGCGCAAGCCATTGGCGCTGAGCTGGGTCTGGTGCCGACCGCCGTGCCCGAAATGCGTGAACGGCGCTACGGTGTTTTCGAAGGCCTGACCTACGATAAGGCAAAGACGAATCATCCCGATGGTTATGCGGCCTTCGAAGGACGTAACGCCGACTACGATTTCGAGAATGGTGAAAGCCTGCTCGTCATGTTCGCCCGGGTGACCGGCAAACTCCAGGAACTGGCGGCCCGGCATCCGGGCGAGACCATCGCCATCGTCCTGCACGGCGGGGTGCTCGACATCATCAACCGTTTCGTGCGCGGCAACGCACTGGAGGCACCACGTGACTTCCTGATTCCCAACGCAGGCATCAACTGGATTGCGGTGGAGGATGGTCAATGGCAGCTGAAAACATGGGGCGAAACCGATCATCTCGAGCCGGGTGCCCTTGATGAGCTTCCGGCGTGATAAAATTCGACCCCTTTTCAATGGCTTGAGGCATTTACCATGTTTTCCGCGAAAGACACCCTGGCAAAAGTTGACCCTGAACTCTGGCAGGCCATTCAGGCCGAAGTACAGCGTCAGGAAGACCACATCGAACTGATCGCGTCGGAAAACTACGTGAGCAAGGCCGTCATGGAAGCTCAGGGCTCCCAGCTCACCAACAAGTACGCCGAAGGCTATCCGGGCAAGCGCTACTACGGTGGCTGCGAATTCGTCGACGTCGCCGAGCAGATCGCCATCGACCGCCTCAAGAAGCTGTTCGGTGCCGAAGCCGCCAACGTCCAGCCGAATTCCGGTTCGCAGGCCAACCAGGCCGTGCTCATGGCCTTTGCCAAGCCGGGCGACACCATCATGGGCATGAGCCTGGCCGAAGGCGGTCACCTCACCCACGGCATGGCACTCAACATGTCCGGCAAGTGGTTCAACGTCGTTTCCTACGGCCTTGATGCCAACGAAGCCATCGACTACGACAAGATGGAAGCCCTTGCCCGCGAGCACAAGCCGAAAATCATCGTCGCCGGAGCCTCGGCTTACGCCCTGCGTATCGACTGGGAACGCTTCGCCAAGGTGGCGAAGGAAGTCGGCGCCATTTTCTGGGTGGACATGGCCCATTACGCCGGCCTCATCGCCGCCGGCTTCTACCCGAATCCGGTGCCTTTCGCCGACGTCGTCACGTCGACCACGCACAAGACCCTGCGCGGCCCGCGCGGTGGTGTCATCCTGATGAAGGCCGAGCATGAAAAGGCCCTCAATTCGGCCATCTTCCCCGGCCTGCAAGGTGGTCCGCTGGAGCACGTGATCGCCGCCAAGGCAGTCGCCTTCAAGGAAGCCGCCACGCCGGAATTCCGCAACTATCAGGAACAGGTCGTCGCCAACGCCCGTGTCATGGCCAAGGTGCTGGGTGAAGAGCGCGGCCTGCGCATCGTCTCCGGTCGTACCGAAAGCCACGTCTTCCTCGTTGATCTGCGTGCCAAGAACATTACCGGCAAGGAAGCCGAAGCAGCGCTTGGTCGTGCCCACATCACGGTCAACAAGAACGGCATCCCGAACGATCCGCAGAAGCCGTTCGTCACGTCCGGTATCCGCATCGGTTCGCCGGCCATGACGACGCGCGGTTTTACCGAAATCGAAGCCGAGACCATCGCCCACCTGGTGGCCGATGTGCTTGAAGCTCCCAACGACGAAGCCGTGGCCGCAGCTGTGCGTACCAAGGTCGCCGCGTTGTGTGCGCGCTTCCCGGTGTACGGCGCTTAAGGCAAAAATTGGGAATGGGCAATTGGTGATGCAAGTAGCCAATTGCCGATGACCGATGATCAGTAACCATGAAATGTCCATTCTGTAGCCACGACGACACAGCCGTTGTCGACACCCGTCTCTCCGATGAGGCGGATGTCGTTCGTCGCCGCAGAAAGTGCAACGCTTGCGACAAGCGCTTTACCACCTATGAGCGGGCTGAGATTCAACTGCCGCAAGTGGTCAAGAAAAATGGCCTGCGCACCGAGTTCAGCCGGGCCAAGCTGCGGGCAAGTCTTGAACTGGCCTTGCGCAAGCGGCCGGTGTCGATCGAGTCGGTCGATGCGGCGGTTGCCGATATCGAGGAAAGGCTCTTGTCAGCCGGTGAGCGCGAAGTCAGTACGCAGCAGTTGGGCGAACTGGTCATGCGCGAGTTGAAGAAACTCGACAAGGTGGCCTATATCCGTTTCGCCTCGGTCTATCGCAATTTTGAAGACGTCGATGCCTTCTCCAAGGCGATCCGCGAAGTCTCGCCGACATCCCGAAAAAAATGAGTTTCTCGGCCGACGATTTTCGGCTGATGGCCCGCGCCCTGCAACTCGCTGAGCGAGGTCTGTGGACGACCTCGCCCAATCCACGGGTCGGCTGCGTGCTGGTTCGGGCCGGCGAAATCGTTGGCGAAGGCTGGCACGAGAAGGCCGGTGAGCCGCATGCCGAAGTCCACGCGCTGCGGATGGCTGGCGAAAAGGCAAAGGGTGCTACCGCCTACGTGACGCTGGAGCCGTGCAGCCATCACGGTCGGACACCACCCTGTGCCGAGGGGCTGATCGCGGCCGGGGTGTCCCGCGTTGTGGCGGCAATGACCGATCCGAATCCGCTGGTTGCCGGCAAGGGCATGGCCCTGTTACAGGCTGCCGGTATCGAAACGACCAGTGGTGTGCTCGAAAACGAGGCGCGCGAACTGAACATTGGTTTCGTTTCGCGCATGATGCGTGGCCGACCGTGGTTGCGCCTCAAGGCTGCCGCCAGTCTGGATGGAAAGACCGCCCTGAACAACGGCGTCAGCCAATGGATAACCGGCCCAGCGGCGCGGCGTGACGGCCATGCCTGGCGGGCTCGGGCCTGTGCCATCCTGACCGGTATCGGAACGGTGCGCGATGACGATCCGCAATTGTCGGTGCGCGATGTGGAGACGACCCGACAGCCGTTGCGCGTGGTTGTCGATAGCCTGCTGGAGATTTCCCTGACGGCGCGCATTCTTCAGGATGCCCCCGTGCTTATTGCGGGTGCCATCGACAATCCCGAAAAGAGCGCCAAGCTGCGTGCCGCCGGACACATCGTTGAAATCCTGCCGAATGCGGCCGGCAAGGTCGATCTCAAGGCCTTGCTCGAATTGCTGTCGCGGCGCGGTATTAACGAAGTGCATGCGGAGGCCGGTTGCAAGCTGAACGGCTCGCTGCTGCGCGAAGGCCTGGTCGACGAGCTATTGCTCTATCTGGCACCCTGCCTGATTGGCGATGCTGCGAACGGCCTTTTTAATTTGCCTGAACTGACGTCGCTAGCCGACAAGCAGCGCCTGCAGATTCGCGATCTGCGGCAGCTTGGCGAAGATATTCGCCTGATCGCCCGTTTCCCGTAGGGCCGCACACGGCGCAGTCGTGGTCCTGCTTGAAGCGGACCGTGCGCCACTCCATGGTCAGGGCATCAAGTAGCAGCAGGCGACCGGTCAGCCGCTCACCAATGTCGGCGGCCAGTTTCAGCGCCTCGGCCGCCTGCATGGTCCCGATGATGCCGGTCAGCGGCGCAAAGACGCCCATTACCGCGCAACGGACTTCCTCGACATCCTCGCCTTCCGGAAACAGACAGTGGTAGCACGGCGAATCGTCGCCGCGAAGGTCGTAGACGCTGATCTGGCCGTCGAAGCGAATGGCTGCCCCGGACACCAGCGGCTTGCGGTGATGGACGCAGGCCCGATTGATGGCGTGTCGGGTGGCGAAATTGTCGGTGCAGTCGAGTACGAGATCGGCCGTGGCAACCAGTGCATCAAGCGCTTCGCCGGAGAGCCTTTGTTGGAGCGGGACGATATTGATGTCCGGATTGATGGCCGTCAGCGCCTGTCGTCCGGATTCTGCCTTGGCCATGCCGACGCGGCCTTGCGTATGGAGAATCTGGCGTTGCAGGTTGGTGAAGTCGACGGTGTCGTCATCGACCAGCGTGATCCTGCCAATGCCGGCCGAAGCCAGATAAAGCGCCGCCGGCGAACCAAGACCGCCAGCCCCGATGATCAGCGCATGGGTACCCAGAATGCGGGCCTGACCTTCAATGCCCAGTGCGTCGAGCAGGATATGGCGGCTATAACGAAGTAGCTGTTCGTCGGTCATCGGGTTGCTGGTCGGTAGTTATTGGTTGGTAGTGGCGATTGAGGAAAACTGCCGACTGGCAACTAACAACTACTTGTATTCCCGCCACTCCGGTGGCGTGTCATCGTGGTCGCCGTGTGGGTGATGTTCCCAGGCATTGACGTAGGCTTCCGAAGCCGAGCGCTTGAGGCGCTTTTCGGGTGCCCCGATGTTATGCAGCTGGGTATCCTCGACGTAGTAGATAAGTGCCCGGGTGAGCTTGGTGAACAAGGTGTTGTCGAGGTGGAAGCCCTTGTCGACCAGATGTTCGTCAAGTTCGCGCAGGGTATGCTGCTGCAGGTCGTAGCTGACGTCGAGGGACCGCTTCTCGAAGCGCGCGTGCACCTCGACCGCTTCGATGTGCTGCAGATCATCAGCCGCTTCGGGCACTTGGCCCGGCGGGAACTTGGAGAACAGGATCTCCCGTTTTTTCTTGAGGTCTGTGCCGGCCATCATCCCTCCCGATCAATGCGCTATTGCGCCTTATTCTGCATGATCTGAAGACCCTTGAGAAGATTCAGTGCCTGCTGGAACTGGTAGTCCGCCTTGGTGGCGTATTCCAGACGTTGTGGCATTTCTTCCTCGGGCTCTTCCTTGCTCTTGTCCTTGCCATTTTTCGCTGGCTTTGCCGCACCCTTGGGATCGGGTTTGGCGGCTTCCTTCGCTGCTTCCTTTTCCCGATCATTGCTCAGATGGCGATCCAGATCGGCTTCGCGCAGGCGCATGCCCGGGCTGCTGCCGTTGGCGCTTTCCTCGACGACGATGTCGGGGGTGATGCCCTTGGCTTGGATCGAACGGCCTTCCGGCGTGTAATAGCGGGCCGTGGTGAGCTTGATGGCGGTGTTGCCGGGCAATGGCAATACCGATTGAACGGAGCCCTTGCCGAAGGTTTGGGTGCCGACGATGATCGCCCGTTTGTGATCCTGCAAGGCGCCGGCGACGATTTCCGAGGCCGAGGCGGAGCCGCCATTGACCAGTACGATCATCGGCACCTTCTTGGCTTCGACAGGCATGGACTTGAGCGGGTCTTCCTTGCTGCCACGCAGGTAATCCTGGGCGCGGGCCTTGAAATCCTGCTTGGCATCAGCGGTTCGGCCGTCGGTCGAGACAACCTTGACGTCAGGTGGCAGGAAAGCGGCGGAGACGCCGATGGCGCCGTTGAGCAGGCCGCCCGGGTCGTTGCGCAGGTCGAGGACGAGACCCTGCAACTTGTTGCCATCCTTGTAGAGGGCGCTGACATGCTTGGCCAGTTCGGCCACGGTATTTTCCTGGAACTGGGTGACGCGCACCCAGCCATAGCCCGGCTCAATGAGCTTGGACTTGACGCTTTGCACCTTGATCACTTCGCGGATCAGGGTGACTTCGATGGGCTTGGTTTCACCCTTGCGGATGATGGAGAGCTTGATCGGGGTCTTCGGCTTGCCGCGCATTTTCTTGACGGCATCGGACAGGGTGAGGCCCTTGACCGGCGTTTCGTCGAGCTTGAAGATGAGGTCGCCTGACTTGATGCCAGCCCGGAAGGCCGGGGTGTCCTCAATTGGCGAAACAACCTTGACCAGACCATCTTCCATGCCGACCTCGATGCCAAGGCCGCCGAATTCGCCCTGGGTGCCGACCTGCAGGTCCTTGAAGGCATCGGCGTCGAGATAGGTCGAGTGGGGGTCAAGATTGGAGAGCATGCCGGAGATGGCATTGGTGATCATTTTCTTGTCTTCGACCGGCTCGACGTAGCCCTGCTTGATGGCGCTGTACACCTCGGCAAAGGTGCGCAGTTCGTCGATGGGCAGGCCCTGACCGACGTCCTTGTCGGCCATGGCCGGGAAGTTCAGGGTGATCAGTGCGCCGGCGACGAAGGCGCCAACGGTCAGGCTAAAGGTTTTTGTTTTGCTCATTTCAAGCTGGCCCATTTCATCGGGTCGATCGGTTGCCCTTGGTGGCGGAGTTCAAAGTATAAACCGGATTCCGGATTGGCCCCGCTGTTGCCGACAGTTGCCACAGTTTCGCCGCCCTTGACGGCCTGGCCGACCTGTTTGAGCAGGGCGTCGTTGTTGCCGTAGATCGACAGATAGGCGTCGCCGTGGTCGACAATCAGCAGATTGCCGAAGCCGCGCATCCATTCCGAGAAGACGACGCGGCCACCGGCAATGGCCTTGACCTCGCTGCCTGAACCGGCCTTGATGAAGAGGCCGCGCCAGGTGCCACCACCGTCGCGGGCGGTACCGAAGCGGCCGGAAACGGCACCCCGTACCGGCAGGCGCAGATGGCCCCGCTGGCGGGCAAAGCTGCCATCGCTGGGGGCAGGCTCATAGCGGTTTTCGGCTTCGCTGAGGCGCGGGCGTGAAGGCTCGACGCTCGGTGTCGGACGGGCAATTTCCTTTTCCTGAGGGGCCGGATGGCGCTTTTCGCTTTCCTTTTCCCGTTCTTTCTGCCTCGCCAGCGCCTGACGGGCTTCCGCTGCGCGCGCCGCTTCGGCTGCCTTGGCCGCCTGCGCTGCCTGGGCGGCAAGGATTTTCGAGAGTCGGTCGATCAGCTGGGTCATCCGCTTCTCGTTTTGCTGAAGATTGCCGATTTCCTTGCGCTGGGCACTGACTTTGCTGGATATCTGGGCGTACAGTGCCTGGCGTTCCTCGCGCTGCTTCTGCAGGTCGGCATGGCGCTTTTTCTGCTCGGCTTCTACTTCGGCGAGTTCGGCGCTGCGTTCCTTGGCGTCAGCGGCGAGGGACTTTTTCTTGTCGAGCGTGGCGGCGATCTCGCCCATCAACTCGGCGCGAGTCAGGGCGATGGCCGACAGATAGTGCAGGTCGCGCGCCATCTGGTTGGGGTCGTCGCCATTGAGCAAAAGCTGCAGGGAGTCCGGCGTGCCACGCAGGTACTGCTTGTAGAGCAGCTTTTCCAGTTGCGATTGTTGCTGGCCAAGGGTGGTGCTGAGTTCCTGCGATTGCTGTTCAAGGTTCCTGAGCTTTTTTTCCAGCTGGGCGCGGCTGTCGTTTAATTCGTGCAACTCGCGCTGCAGTCTGGAAATCAGGCGGTCTGATTCGCGCAGGCGGTCGCCGGCGTCGGCCTTGGTCTCTTCGCTGCTCGATAATTCCTTGCGCAGGCCCTCGATCCGGCTGCGCAATTCGCCAAGGTCGGCCTGTTTTTCAGCAATTTCGGGCGAGGCGGGTAGAGGGGCGGATTTTTTTTCAGCAACCGTTGGTTTGGCGCCAGCCGCCCCGGTGCCCATGAAAACGGCGGCAATCAGTGCCGCTGCCAGCCTTTTGCCGGTGCGCAGCAGGCTGCTCTGGCCGAGCCGGGGGGGTCCAAGGGTCATCGCGGATTGATTTCGATTAAGCCAAACGCAAAACGCTATTTTATAATGCGCCATTCACCGAAACGAGGTTTTATCTTGGAAACGCCATCCTTCAGTTTGATCGACAAGCAGGAGCACATCGAGTTGGCCGCCCGTGCGCTGAAATCCATCGCCCACCCGCTGCGCCTGAAAATTCTCTGTGTGCTGGGCGAGGACGAAGCCTGTGTCCAGGATATCGTCGAGGCGGTGGGGACGTCGCAAAGCAATATTTCCCAGCATCTGGCCATCCTGCGCGAAAAAGGTGTGCTGGTGACGCGCAAGGATGCCAACCGTGTTTTTTACCGGGTTGGCGATCAGCGCACGCTGCAACTGGTCAGCATGATGCGTGAAGTTTTTTGCGGGACGGAGGAATAAGCAATGCCGATGGATTTTATCAACCAGAATATCCTGCTCGTCTCGCTCGTCGCCGTCAGCGGACTTTCCCTGCTCTGGCCGATGCTGGCCGGTCAGTCTGCCGATGGCGTTGGTCCGGTCGAGGCGACCCAGCTGATCAATCGTCAGGATGCGCACATTCTTGATGTCCGCGAGGCCGATGAATATGCCACCGGACATTTGCCCGAGGCCAAGAATATTCCGGCCAGCAAACTGGCCGAGCGGGCTAGTGAAATCGAGAAGCTCAAGGGGGCACCGATCATCGTCTGCTGTGCGACCGGCATGCGTTCGAACAAGGCCTGTGCCGAGTTGAAGAAGCAGGGTTTCGAAAAGGTCTTCAACCTGTCCGGTGGTGTCGACGCCTGGGTGGGCGCCGGCTATCCGATCAAGAAAGGTGCCAAGAGCAAATGAGCGCCCCGGTCCTGATGTATACCACGGCGGTCTGCCCGTACTGCACGCGCGCCAAGCAACTACTGGCGGCGCGTGGGGTGACGCAAATCGCGGAAGTCCGGGTTGATCTCGACCCGGACCGGCGCGATGAAATGATGCAGAAAACCCAGCGGCGTACCGTGCCGCAAATCTACATCGGCGAAACCCACGTCGGTGGCTGTGACGATCTCTATGCTCTCGACGCATCCGGCCAGTTGAAGCCGCTGCTCGAAGGCTGAACCGAATCGATTCAACGTCTGAATTAACCTCTGAAAGAAAATCATGGAACAAAACGAACAGCCCGTCTTCGGTATTGAAAAGCTTTACGTCAAGGATCTGTCGATCGAAGTGCCGAATGCGCCGGAAATTTTCCTTGAGCGCGAGCAGCCGCAAGTCGAGATTCAGCTCAATACCGGTGGTCGTACGGTCGGCGATTCCGTTTATGAGGTGGTGCTGACGGTGACGGTTACCGCCAAGCTGGCCGACAAGAATGTTTTCCTGGTTGAAGTCGGTCAGGCCGGCATCTTCCGTATCCAGAACGTGCCGGAAGACCAGATCGAGCCGCTGATCGCTGTCGCCTGCCCGAACATTCTTTTCCCGTATGCTCGCGAAGCGATCTCCGATGCGGTCAGCCGCGCCGGCTTCCAGCCGATCGTGCTGCAACCGGTCAATTTCGAAGGCATGTACATGCAGCGCATGCAGCAGCAGGCCGAGCAGGCCGGTGCGCCGGCTGACGCCTCGATCCAGTAATGACCATCTGGCGTCGTGCGCTTGTCGCCCTGTCGCTGCTCAGCGCTGCCGGAGCAGCGCTGGCTATCGACTACCGTTCGGTCAGTGTGCCGGCGGCCATTCTTTTCGATGCGCCGTCGCTGCAGGGCAAGAAGCTCTACCTGATCAAGGCGCAGACGCCAGTCGAGGTTGTCGTCAAGCTCGACGGCTGGTTCAAGGTGCGTGATGCCGAAGGGACGCTGGCCTGGATCGAATCGCGCAGTATCGGCGAGCGCCGGACGCTGGTTGTGACCGCCTCAAAGGCTGAGGTCCGCCAGTCGGACAAGCCGGAATCGCCAGTCCTGGCCGAACTGGAGAAATGGGTCGCTGTCGACTTCATCGAATCCGCATCGCCGGGCTGGGCCAAGGTTCGCCACCGCGATGGGGCCACCGGCTTTATTCGCTCGACACAGGTCTGGGGTCTATGAGAATCACGCTGCTTGGTGCCGGTGCCTGGGGCACCGCGCTGTCCATCGCCTTTGCCGGCAAGCATGAACTGACGCTGTGGTCGCGCGAAGAAGATGTTGCGGCAGACCTTCTTGCCAGCCGCGAAAACCATCGGTTTTTCCCCGGCTACAAATTACCCGAGTCGGTTGCCGTGGCGACGGATTTCGAGGCGGCGGTGGCAACTGCCGAATTGCTCATCGTGGCGACACCGATTGCCGGTTTGCGCCCTACGGTCGAACGCCTCAAGGCGATTGGCTGTACCTTGCCGCTGTTGTGGGTGTGCAAGGGTTTCGAGGCAGGGACTGGCAAGTTGCCCCACCAGGTCGTCACCGATGTGCTTGGCCAGCAGGCCCTGTGCGGCGCCCTGTCCGGCCCCAGTTTTGCCGAGGAAGTGGCAGCCGGGCAGCCGACAGCAGTGGCCCTGGCGGCGAGCGACCCGGCCTTTGCCCGCGAGGCGGCGCGGCAGTTGCACACGGCCCGCCTGCGCATCTATGCCAATGATGACCTGGTTGGTGTTGAAGTCGGTGGTGCAGTGAAAAACGTCCTGGCCATTGCTACCGGCGTTTGCGATGGTCTGGGTCTTGGCCTCAATTCACGGGCAGCGCTGATGACCCGTGGCCTGGCCGAAATTGCCCGGCTTGGTCTGGCGCTCGGCGCCGACCGCCAAACCTTCATGGGCCTGGCTGGCATGGGCGACCTGATCCTCACCTGCACCGGTGATCTGTCGCGCAATCGGCGGGTCGGTCTGGCCCTGGCCGAGAACAAATCGCTACCGCAGATTCTCGAAGAGCTTGGGCATGTCGCCGAAGGTGTCTATACGGCCCGTGAGGTTGATCGCCTGTCGACTCAACTGGGCGTCGACATGCCGATCAGTGCTGCCGTTGCCGCGGTGCTTGACGGTCGCCTGACGGCGGCAGCAGCGCTGGAGCTGCTGATGGCTCGTGATCCGAAGGAAGAGTTGGCCTGAGTCGCCGTTTTAACTGGCACCTTTGAAGCCGGCCTGACGCCAGGCTTCAAAGACGGTCACGGCGGCGGCGTTGGATAGGTTGAGGCTGCGCTGTCCAGACTGCATCGGCAGGCGCAGTCGCCTCTCCGGGGCAAACTCGGCGAGTACTTCCGGCGGCAGTCCGCTGGTTTCACGACCGAAGACAAATACATCGCTTTCCTGCAAGGTCGTGTCGTACGGGCTGCCAGTGCCTTTCGTCGTCATGGCGAATAGTCGCCGGCCGGCCAGGGCTGCCCGACAGGCTGCCCAGTCGGGGTGGCGAAGGACGCGGGCGTATTCGTGGTAATCCAGTCCGGCCCGGCGTAACCCCTTGTCAGTGATGTCAAAGCCGAGCGGCTCGACCAGATGCAATTCGGCCCCGGTATTGGCGCACAGGCGAATGATATTGCCCGTATTGGGGGGGATTTCAGGCTGATAGAGAACGACGGCAAACACGCGGGCGCTTTCAAATGGTTGAGGGGGCGAATTAGACCACGGATTCAGTGCTTTAGCGCACGTGCGATGACCGCGCTGGTGACTGAGGCCGCACCGTGCAGTTTGAGGACCTGGGCGCATTCGCTGGCAGTGGCGCCGGTGGTCATGACATCGTCGATCAGTAGCAGGTGCTGCCCGCTAAAGTCGGTTCGGCATTCGAAGGCGCCCCGCACGTTCTTGTGTCGGGCCTTGTGGGGTAGGTCTGCCTGGGGTGGGGTGGCCCTGATGCGCACGACATGACAGCGATCGACTGGAATATTCAGCAGCCGGCCAAGTCTTCCGGCGATTTCTGCCGACTGGTTGAACCCCCGCTGGCGCAAGCGTTCGGGGTGGAGCGGCAGGGGCACAATCAGGTCGTAGGGCTGATCGCCGATCCGCTCAGCCAGTCTGGCGGCGCTCCAGGCGGCGACGGCCAGCTGGTGTCCGTATTTCAGCGCATGAATCATCCGGTCGGCGGGAAACTCGTAGCGATAGAGGGCGATGCTACGGTCGAAATGGGGCGGCGACTGCAGGCAGGCGCCGCAACGTTCCCCGTGAGTGGTTTGATCGGCGCAGACTGGCCACACGGTTCCCGCAAGCAGTGGCAGGTCGCTACTACAGGCGGGACAAAGCAAGGCTGACGGGCTGTCGGCGGTGCACAGCAGACAGCTCCCCGGCAATGCGCTATCGAGGATTTTCCGGCCAAGTCGTTTGAGTCCATCGGGCTGGGGTAAAATTGACATCCAGCCGGAGCGTCCGCGATAATCCATAATTACCGATGCGTTTCGTATCTGATTTTCAAAGCATTTTTCACGCAAGGCCTTCCATGCAAGCTAGCTCCGTCGCCGCCGTTTCGTCCGTTTCGCCATCCACTTCTGCCCATCGCTGGTCGGTTGCTGAAGTGCTCGCTCTTTACGAGCTGCCGCTGATGGATCTGATCTGGCGCGCCCAGGGGGTGCATCGCGAAAATTTTGATGCCAATGCCATTCAACGCTCGACGCTGCTGTCAGTCAAGACCGGCGGGTGCTCGGAAGATTGCAGCTATTGCTCCCAGTCGGCCCGTTACGACACGGATACCGAGCGCGAGCGCCTGATGCCGCTCAATGAGGTCGTTGCTGCTGCCCAGGCCGCCAAGGCCAAGGGGGCTTCGCGCTTCTGCATGGGGGCCGCCTGGAAGGGGCCGAAGGATAACGATCTCGACCGTGTTCTCGACATGGTGCGTGAAGTCAAGGCACTCGGCATGCAGACCTGCGTGACGCTCGGTATGCTCAAGGACGGCCAGGCCGAAAAGCTCAAGGACGCCGGTCTTGATTACTACAATCACAATCTTGATACGGACAAGGATTTCTACGGTCAGGTCATCAAGACGCACACCCATGACGACCGCCTCGATACACTCGAGCAGGTCCGCGATGCCGGCATCAACGTCTGTTCCGGCGGCATTATCGGCATGGGCGAGTCGCGCAAGAACCGCGCCGGTCTGCTGGTCCAGCTGGCCAACCTGCCCAAGGCGCCGGAGTCGGTGCCGATCAATAATCTGGTGCCGATTCCCGGGACGCCGCTGGCCGAAAACGACCGCCTCGATCCCTTCGAATTCGTGCGCACCATCGCCGCTGCCCGCATCATGATGCCGACGTCCTGGGTGCGCCTGTCGGCCGGTCGTCAGCAAATGAGTGACGAGCTGCAGACGCTGTGTTTCCTGGCCGGTGCCAACTCGATGTTCTATGGCGATCGCCTGCTGACCACCGACAACCCCGATGTCGACCGCGATGATGCGCTGTTCGCACGCCTCGGCGTCAAGGCCGTTTGAGTAAGGCCAGTCCGCATGCCGGTTTTGTCGACCAGCCACAGGTTGGTCGACGGTTTGCCAGAGCGGCAGCTGCCTACGGCGAAGGTGACTTTTTCGCCCGCGAAGTCGATCGCCGGATGCAGGAGCGGCTTGATTTCGTCAAACTTGAACCAACCCGGATTCTTGATCTGGGTTGTAGCCGTGGCGGGAGTTTTGCCGGCCTTGCAGCACGCTATCCGCAAGCCGAGTTGATCGGTCTTGATGTGGCGCCGGCCATGCTCTTGGCGGGTCGGACCCAGCGTGCCGGCTGGCAGCGCTGGCTTGGTCTCGGCAAGCAGGCCGAGCCCCTTCGACTGGCGGCTGATGCGGCGCATTTGCCGCTCAAGTCCCGGGTGACCCAGATTGTCTGGTCAAACCTGCTGCTGCACTGGCTCGATGATCCGGTTCCCGCCCTGGCCGAGGCCCACCGTGTGCTGGATGTCGGTGGCCTGCTGATGTTCTCGACGCTCGGCCCGGACACCCTGAAAGAGCTGCGCACGGCTTTCTCCGATGGCTATGCCCATACCCAGCGTTTTGCCGATCTCCACGATCTTGGCGACATGCTGGTCGGCTGCGGTTTTGCCGATCCGGTGATGGACATGGAAGTCATCACGCTAACCTATGACGATCTCGATACGATGTTTGCCGAACTGCGGGCGGCCGGTTCATCGTGCGCCATGAAGGCCCGCCGCCATGGCCTGACCGGACGCAAGTCGTGGGACAGTGGCCGGGCTGCCTACGAGGCCATGCGCAAGGATGGCAGGCTGCCAGCGACTTTCGAGGTTATCTACGGCCACGCCTGGAAGGTTGCCCCCAAGAAGACCCCAGATGGGCGCGCCATCGTCCGCTTCGACCTGCCACGCAAGGGTTCATAGGGGCAGGGAATCTATTCCGGCTTTTGCTTGAAGAATTTCAGTGGTTTGGCGTTCTGAAACTGCGGAGCCGGGATCGCTTTTCGCTGCCGCTCGCGAATTCGCCAGCCGAGCAACAGGGCCACGCCAATGCTGTAGGCCAGTGGCCAAAGCAGGGCCGTAGCCTTCACCAGCCAGAAGTAATGCACGCAGGCGAGAATGCTGATCAGGTAAATGTTGCGATGCAATTCCTGCCATTTTCGGCCGCCCAGCTGGCGAATAGCCCAGTTGTTCGAGGTGGCAGCCAGAGGGATCAGTAGCAGGAAGGCGGCAAAGCCGACCGTGACGAAGGGGCGCTTGAAGATGTCCTTGGCAATATCTTCGATTACAAAATCATGGTCAAAGCCGATGAAACTCAGGAAGTGCAAGCTGGCGTAAAAGAAGCAGAACAGGCCGAGCATGCGCCTGAGGCGGGTCAGCCAGTGCATTTGCGTCATCGCCCGTAGGGGCGTAATGCACAGCGTGATCAACAACAGGTTGATGGTCCATGTTCCTGTCCAGCGCTGGACGAACTCGACCGGGTTGGGGCCGAAGTCGTTTGTATAGGTGGCCCACAGCAGGCGGCAGAGTGGCAGCAGGCAGATGGCAAAGAGCGCGACCTTGATCAGGCCAAGCTGGCGGTTATCGGGATTGAAGCGCATGTCAAAAGTTTTTCCGTAAATCCATGCCGGCATACAGGCCAGCGACCTGATCGGCGTAGCCGTTGAAGGGCAGGGTCTTGCGTTTGAGGAATTCGCCGAGACGGCGTTCGTTGGCCTGGCTCCAGCGCTTGTGCGGTACGTCGGGATTGACGTTGGAGTAGAAGCCATATTCGTCGGGGCCGGCTTTCATCCACGCTGTATTTGGCTGCTTTTCGACGAAGCGGATACGGACGATGGATTTCGCTCCCTTGAAACCATATTTCCATGGCACGACGAGGCGGAGCGGCGCACCATTTTGTTTGGGCATGACTTCTCCATACATGCCAAGCGCCAGGATGGTAAGGGGGTGCCGCGCCTCGTCGAGACGGAGACCTTCGATATAAGGCCAGTCGAGCAGGGGCAGTCGCACGTAGGGCATTTGCTCGGGGTCGGCGAGGCTCCAGAATTCGACGTATTTGGCATTGCCGGTCGGCTCGACCCGCTTGAGCAATTCGCTGAACGGAAAGCCAACCCAGGGAACAATGGCGCTCCAACCCTCGACACAGCGCATCCGGTAAATGCGTTCTTCAAGCGGCGCCCACTTCAGAATGTCGTCGATGGCAAAGGTCTTTGGCGCTTTCACTTCGCCGTCGACAGTCAGCGTCCACGGCTGGGTACGCAGGCGGTGGGCATTTTTTGCCGGGCTGTCCTTGTCCGGGCCGAATTCGTAGAAATTCCCGTAAGTGGTCATCGACTGGTAGGGCGTCAGCTTGTCGTCGATGGTCGACAAGGGGCTTGATAGCAGATTGTCGAACCGGCGGCTACGTCCGTCACGGGTTTCTGCGCCATGAGCCAGACCGAGGGTGCTTGCACCAAGGCCGAGGGCGAGTGTCCGGATGAAGTCTCGGCGACCGGCATAGACCTGGGGGTCGGTGATTTCGGACGTTGGAATGTGCGGCGTGTGGCGAATCAGCATATCGGTTCCTGGTGGCTTCCATGTCCATTAGTCGGCGTAGATCGGGAATACTTACAGCGATTCCCGCTGGCGGATGGACTTCAGACTGCCAGGATGCCTCCAGGTTCAGACAGAAAGGGCGGCGCGCAGCTCGGCGATTTCTGCATCGGCCGCCTGGCGCAGGTCTTCATGCTGTAGTCGGATGTCCGCTTGCCAGGCCTCCTCCTCTGCTCCGATGGTCCTGTTCTGCCACGCCGGGGCATTGCCGGCGAGGGCGATAGAAAAACAGAGGATATCGCTGATCGAGCGCGGGGCTTCCGCCCGGGTCCGGTGACTCTGATCGCGTACAGCATCGGTGATCGTGGTCGGTAGCCCCAGACTATGTAGCAGATTTTCCCCTATTCCTTCGTGCCAGCCGGCGATGAGTTCGATCATCAACGCTTCATTGTCTCGATAGTCTGGATAGGCTGCGGCACGAAACAGCAGGTAGAAAATGCCGATGTTGTGAACCAGGCCGGCCAGCATGGCCATATCAGGCGTGGCGTAGCCATTGTGGCGAGCCAGCGTGCGGGCGATGGCGGCAACCTGCAGGGAGTTCTCCCAGGCGGCTCTGGCGATCGTGTTGTAACGCGATAGATGAACCGATTTGAGCATCTGATCCATGGCCACGGCAAGCGATGTCATGCGGACGATGTCGATGCCCAGTCGTTCGATCACGGTATTCAGGTCGGCCACCGTATGGCCGGCCGGGTTGTAGATGACCGAACTGGCCAGGCGCAAAAGCTTGCTCGAAATCAGCGGCTCGACGCTGATTGCCTGGACGATCTGTTCGTTACGTACAAACGGATCTTTCAGGGCATTGCGGACCAGGATGGCCGCATCAAGGCAGGTCGGGAAATTGACATCGCCCGATAGCTCGCGGGCGATGTCGTCAAGAATTTGGAAGTGGGTACCACCCCGGCTGGGCATTTCAGCCGGCGATGTAGTTTTCCAGCTGGGCGATCAGGAATTTCTGGTCGCTGATGGTTTCCTTGACCAGGTCGCCGATCGAAATGATACCCAGGACATTGTTCTCGTCGTCGAGGACGGGCAGATGGCGGAAATGCTTTTCGGTCATCAGGGCCATACACTCATCGAGGGATACACTCGGTGTGACATAGGCAACCTTGTCGCTCATGATTTCGCTGACCTGGGTTTCCTTGGAGGTCTTGCCTTGCAGGATGATTTTCCGTGCGTAGTCGCGCTCGGAAAAGATGCCGACCAGTTGCTCGCCATCAAGGACCAGAAGGGCGCCGACCTCGTGCTTCGCCATGACCGTCAGGGCGTGATAGACCGTATCGCTCGGAGCGACGACGGCCAAGGGGCGGGTTCTGCCGGCGAGAAGCTGTTTGAGTGTCTTCATGTGTTGTCTCCTACTCCTGTTGGATATTGTCCGTTCAGTCTAGCGTCCTCAACATGGACTGCCAAGCTTCCGAAAAACAAAAAAGGCAGCCTAAGCTGCCTTTTTCTCACGTCTTCGCCAATCAGCGAAGACCCGCTGCGTATTCTGCGACCGCCTTGATTTCGGCATCGGAAAGCTTGGCAGCAATCATGCGCATCATCTTTTCCGGATCGTTGGCGCGTTCTTCAACACGGAAGGCCTTCAGCTGGGCTTCGGTGTATTCCTGGAACTGGCCAGCCAGACGTGGGTACTGAGCGGGCAGGCCGGCACCAGCCGGGCCGTGGCAGCCGGCACAGGCGGGAACGCCCTTCTTGAAGTCGCCCTGACGCCAGATCTTCTGGCCGAGAGCAATCTGCTTTTCATCCTTGGCGGCGGCTGGCTTCTGCTTCTGGCGCGAGAACCAGGCGGCAACATTCTTGATGTCGTCATCGGAAAGCGGTGCGGCCATGCCGGCCATGATCGGGTTGTTACGCACGGCCGGCTTGTCACCAACCGGCTTGAAATTCTTGAGTTGCTTGACGATGTATTCCTCGACCTGGCCGGCCAGGTTCGGGTTGGCCGAAGTCGGGCTGTTGCCATCGGCGCCATGACAGGCGACACAAATGGATTCGGCGATGGCCTTGCCCTTGGCAGGGTCAGCCTTGGCGTGGGCTTCTTCGGAAGCGTGGGTGACAAAACTGGTGGCGAAAAGGATTGCCAGTGCCGCTGTACGGATCATTTCGAACTCCTAGTGCGCGTTTATGGGCGCTTTGGCCGGAACGGAGGTTACAAACCTGTTATTCTATATCAGTTCGTCGCCCTCTTGGCGCGTCTTCCGAGTTTTTTATGCCTCTGTTCCAACAGGCGGTTTTTTTGACAACCGTCGCCAATCTCCGTGATTTGCCGCAGGACTCCGTGCGCGAAGTGGCTTTCGCCGGTCGCTCCAATGCTGGCAAATCGTCGACCATTAATACCCTGGCCGGGCGTGTTCGCCTCGCCTATGTCAGTAAAACGCCGGGTCGGACCCAGCATCTGAACTATTTCACACTGGCCGACGGAAAATATTTCGTCGACCTGCCCGGCTATGGTTACGCCAAAGCGCCGGAAGCGATCCGTTCGCAATGGGAGGGACTGATTGGCCCTTATCTCAACAAGCGCGATCAGCTGGCCGGCCTGGTGGTCATCATGGACATCCGTCGCCCGATGACCGACCTCGATTTGCGCCTGATCGACTGGTTTCGGCCGACTGGCCGCCCGATCCACATTCTGCTTTCCAAGGCTGACAAGTTGAGTCGGCAGGAACAGACCAAGTCTTTGCGCTCGGTTAAGGCGGAAGTGGCCACCTGGGGCGATGCCGAGCTGTATTCTGTGCAACTCTTTTCCAGCCTGAAAAAGACCGGCGTGGAAGAGGCTGAAGCGGTGCTGGCCAGCTGGCTGGAGATCGAAATCAAGCCGAAGGAAAACAAAGGGCCCCCGGATAAGGGGGGTCCGGGGGCCAAAAAGCCTTAACAGGGTCAAGGCGCCCGCTCAGGGAGGTGAAGCGGGAGACAGCGCGTGCCATCTGCGCTCTCTGACGCGCCGCATGGCGGGAAGTTCCGCCACAGTGCAAAATTTTGTTTATTTGATCGAGGTTGAAGCATGTCTGTAGTGAGTGGTGGATTTCCCGGAACCCGGATGCGCCGGATGCGGCGTGATGATTTTTCCCGTCGTCTGATGCGCGAATCAGTGCTTACGGCGAACGATTTCATTTACCCGGTTTTTGTCCTTGAAGGTGCCGGGCGGGTTGAGAAGGTTTCGTCGATGCCCGGCGTCGAGCGGCAGTCGCTCGACATCCTGCTCAAGACGGCTGAACGCGCCGTCAAGCTGGGTATCCCCGCACTGGCCCTGTTTCCGGTGGTTAGCGCCTCCCTGAAGTCACTGGGGGCAGAGGAGGCGTATAACGCCGAGGGCCTTGTGCCGACGGTTATCAAGGCCCTGAAGCGGGAGTTTCCCGATCTCGGTGTGATCACCGATGTGGCGCTCGACCCCTATACCAGCCACGGTCAGGACGGACTGATCGACGCTACCGGTTACGTGCTCAATGATGAGACCCTGGCAGTCCTGGCTCGCCAGGCGCTTTGCCATGCCGAGGCGGGCGCCGATGTCGTGGCACCGTCCGACATGATGGATGGCCGTATCGGCCGTATCCGGGCCGAACTCGAGGCCGCCGGTCACATTTATACGCGCATCCTGGCGTATTCGGCCAAGTATGCGTCGAGCTTCTACGGTCCTTTCCGCGATGCGGTTGGCTCGGCTGGCAACCTTGGCAAGGGCAACAAATATACCTACCAGATGGACCCTGCCAATAGTGACGAGGCCTTGCGCGAAGTGGCGCTTGATCTCGAAGAGGGGGCCGACATGGTCATGGTCAAGCCGGGCATGCCGTATCTGGATATCGTCCGGCGCGTCAAGGACGAGTTCAAGGTGCCGACCTACGCCTATCAGGTCAGCGGTGAGTACGCCATGCTCAAGGCGGCGGCGCAGAACGGCTGGCTGGACGAGAAGGCCTGCGTGCTGGAGAGCCTGCTGGCGTTCAAGCGGGCTGGGGCTGATGGCATCCTGACCTATTTTGCGCTGGATGCCGCGGAGTATCTTAAGGGCTAAGCTGAGACGCAGCAAAGCCGGATACGAAAATGGCGGCCTTGGCCGCCATTTTGTTTTTCAGGCGCCCGGAGCGCCGGATTGTGACAGGCAGGCGAAGTAGAGCATGGGCCATTGCTGCGGCCACTGGGTCAACGGCTCGCGGCTGAAGCCGCTGCGGGCATATTGTTCCCAGCGACCAACGACGTAGCAACGCAGCAGATTGGCCAGGGCGCCAAAGTCGGCGTCCGGTTTCAGGTTTTCCTGTGTGGCTGCGATGCGCAGCGCCTGTTTCATGGCTGCTTCGACTTTGTCGAGGAGCGCATTGATGCGAATTTGCAGGCGCTCATTTTCATTGACCAGGGCGTCGCCGATGAGCACCCGGGTCATGCCGCGATTTTTCTGGGCAAAACGCAGGAGCAGGCCAATGATCAGTTCGATCTGCTTGAAGCCTTCGGTTTCTTCCGAGGTGATCTGATTGATGACACCGAACAGGCTTTGCTCGATGAACTCGATCAGGCCTTCGAACATCTGGGCCTTGCTGGCGAAGTGACGGTAGAGCGCCGCTTCTGAACAGTCCAGTTTGCCGGCCAGGGCGGCTGTGGTGATCTTTTCCCCTTTCGGGGTTTCCAGCATTTCGGCCAGCGTCTGCAGAATTTGCAGGCGGCGCTCGCCCGGTTTTGTCGCCATCGATATCCCCTCCTAGTTGTTTTTGGCCGATATTTTCAGTCGACCGTAGCATTTTGTCAGTTGCATCGCTGAGCGAATTTTAACGTCAACATAAGGCGATTGGCGTAAGCCAGCACTCACCCACACGGTTTTCATGCCGAGCTTTTTGGCACTGACCAGATTGGCCAGGCTGTCCTCGACCATGATGCATTGGCGTGGGTCGAGGTGTTCGGCGCGGAGCAGGGTGCGGAAGCCGGCCAGCATTGGCTTCGGCTGGAAACGCACGTTTTCGACTGAATAGACGGCATCGAAACAGCGGCCCAGTCCGGTGATGTCGAGAATGGCTTCGGTGTAATGGCGCGGCGCGTTGGAGAAGATGATTTTCCGGCCGGGCAGTCGGCGCAGTGTGTGGAGCAGGGGCTTGTCGAAAACAACCATGCGGGCCAGGTCGGGGAACTGGTGGGTTTCCCACAGAAAATGCCGGGGATCGGTGTCGTGATGGCGGATCAGGCCGAGCAGCGTGGCGCCGTAGCGGGTCCAGTAGTCCTGCCGGATGCGTGTTGCTTCACGCTCGTCGACGCCGAGGTGGCGCTCGATGTATTGGCGCATCGAGCGGTTGATATGGGGAAAGATATGGGGTGTCGCGTTGTGCAGCGTGTTGTCGAGGTCGAACAACCAGACCGGATTCTTCATGGCGACTCCAGAGGCAAGGAGGCCCGCAGTGGCGGGCCTCCTGTCGGTCAATCCGGCATTAGTGCGACTTGATCATGGTGCCGACACCGTGATCGGTGAGGATTTCCAGCAGCAGGGCATGTTCGACCCGTCCGTCGATGATGTGCACGCCCTTGACGCCATTGCGGGCGGCATCGAGGGCGGAACCGATCTTCGGCAGCATGCCGCCGGAGAGCGTGCCGTCTTCAACCATTTCGTCGATCTGCTTGGGCGTGATGCCGGTGATCAGGTTGCCTTCCTTGTCCAGTACGCCGGGTGTGTTGGTCAGCAGGACCAGTTTTTCGGCCTTGAGGACTTCGGCAATTTTGCCAGCGACCACGTCGGCGTTGATGTTGTAGGTCTCGCCATTCTTGCCGACGCCGATCGGGGCGATCACCGGAATGAAAGATCCCTTGTCGAGGTGGTCGATCAGGGTCGGGTCGATGGAGGTGATTTCGCCAACCTGGCCGACGTCGATGAGGTCGCCGGGGTTGTCCTTGTTTTCCAGCATCAGTTTCTTGGCGCGGATGAAGTTGCCATCCTTGCCAGTCAGGCCGACGGCCTTGCCGCCATGCTGATTGATCAGATTGACGATGTCCTTGTTGACCTGGCCACCGAGGACCATTTCAACCACTTCCATGGTTTCTGCATCGGTGACGCGCATACCCTGGATGAACTCGCCCTTCTTGCCGACGCGGGCAAGCAGGCTTTCAATCTGCGGACCGCCGCCATGGACGACGACGATGTTGAAGCCGACCAGTTCAAGGAGCACGACATCTCGGGCAAAGCAGCTTTTCAGGTGCTCGTCGGTCATCGCATTGCCACCGTATTTGACGACGATGGTCTTGCCGTGGAAACGCTTGATATAGGGCAGTGCTTCGGCCAGAACGGCGGCCTTTATGCCGGGGGTGAGGTCTTCGATGCTCATGGCGGGCTCCAAGTGGAATCGCCGCGGATTGTACAAAGAAAAAGGCCGGAATGGGGTCCGGCCTTTGCGCACTGGCCAGATCAGGTCGTTGCCAGGTGCATTTTGGGGAGCATCAGGATCGCCTCCCGATTGCTCCATGAGAAACAGCACTCAGCCGCTTCCTGCCAGGGCAGCCATTGCCAGTCGCGGTGTTCGTCGGGGGCGGTCACGATGGCAGGACGATCGGCCAGTTGCAGGCTGAAAACATGTTCGGTGTTGTGCCTGACGCCCGGGGCATAGCGGTGCCGCCATTCGGTAAATATTTCGAAGGTGTTGGTCATCTGCCAGTCGACGAGCTGGCCGCTGGCGGTATCGATGCCGGTTTCTTCAAGGACTTCACGGCGGGCGGTGTCGATCAGCGCTTCATCGCCCTCGCGACTGCCTGTCACCGACTGCCAGAATCCCGGATGCGCCGCTCTTTCTAGAAGGAGAACGTCAAGGGCGGCGGTGTGAATGACCACGAGCACCGACACCGGCTGTTTGTGGCCGTCGGTCATGCTTCCGGGAAGGAGGGTATGGCGCGGGTCGGCGTGTCGATCAATACCCAGAAGGCGGAGTTCATGGCGCGCCGTGCTTCGGCAGCGGCCAGAAAGACATTAATCAGGGTGGCGTAATCGGTGGGCGCTATCGCCTGTAATTGGGCGAGCCCATCGATCAGCAGGAGTTGCCCCTTGGCTGGCATTCCGTCGGGGTCGGTCAGGCAATCGTAGAGGGCGTCGAAGTTGGCGCCGTACCAGTCGGGAAAGTGCAGGGCGATCCCCAGTTTCCGCAAGGCATCGGGCGCTGCCGAGGTCTGACCAAGGTCGGCCCTGGCCACAAAAAAACCAGCATGTCTGGCGGCCTTCTCGATGGCCTCCTGGCGGGCCGGTGCGAGGTGGAATACGCCGGAGGAACTGGCATTCTTAAGCAGTTTGTCGCGCATCGCTCAGTTCCTATTCGACGATTCGCCGAAAGCTCTGGTAGTGGTCGTCGGTGTAGTAGTAGCTATCATCGCGTCCGACGATGATCCGGCGCGGCCCGCGATCCCGACGCCACGGTGATTTGACCGTGTATTCGCGGTAGAAGCCTCTGGGGTGCTGAGGGAGACGACGTTCAAAATTGCCGAAGACAATGCCGTCGCGCCCGTAGGGAAAAGGGCCGCCGGTTTTGATCAACTCGAGTGTCTGCCGGGCTTCGCGGGGCAGATGGGTGACCAGAATAGTGTCGGTTGCAGCCTCGTTGCTGAAGCTGAAACCGAAGGCGCTCCCGATCGCCAGCCAGGCGACGATCAGGAAGCGCATCCAGGTCATCATGTGGTGCCTTTAGGCACTGGGCGCAGCGACTTGCGTATCGACCTTCTGACGCAGACGGATATGCAGTTCGCGCAGTTGCTTCTCGTCCACCGGGGAGGGGGCATTGGTCAGCAGGCACTGGGCGCGTTGGGTCTTCGGGAAAGCGATGACGTCACGGATCGACTCGGCACCGGTCATCATGGTGACGATGCGGTCGAGGCCGAAGGCCAGGCCGCCGTGCGGCGGAGCGCCATACTTCAGGGCGTCGAGCAGGAAGCCGAACTTGGCCTGTTGTTCTTCCGGTCCGATGTTGAGCGCCGAGAAGACTTTCTCCTGAACGTCGGAGCGATGGATACGCACCGAGCCGCCGCCCAGTTCCCAACCGTTCAGCGCCAGGTCGTAAGCCTTGGCCAGACACTTGCCCGGATCGCTTTCGAGGAACTCGAGGTGCTCGTCCTTCGGGCTGGTGAAGGGGTGGTGGCAGGCGGTCCACCGCTTCGACTCGTCGTCGTACTCGAACATCGGGAAGTCGATGACCCACAGCGGAGCCCATTTGGCGCCGGTCACGAAGCCCTTTTCGTGGCCGATCTTGATGCGCAGCGCACCGAGGGCGTCGTTGACGATCTTGGCTTTGTCGGCACCGAAGAAGATGAGGTCGCCCGACTGTGCGCCGGTGCGTTCGAGCACAGCCTTGAGGGAGGCTTCCGAAAGGTTTTTGACGATGGGCGACTGGAGGCCAGTTTCGTTCGGCTGGCTGACGTCATTGACCTTGATGTAGGCCAGGCCACGGGCGCCGTAGATGCTGACGAACTGGGTATAGGCGTCGATTTCGCCACGGGTCAGCGTGGCGCCACCCGGAATGCGCATGGCGGCAATGCGGCCACCTTCGCTGTTGGCAACGCCGGCGAAGACCTTGAAGGCGACGTCCTTGAAGGCATCGGTGACTTCGGTCAGCTCGAGGGTGACGCGCAGGTCGGGCTTGTCGGAACCGAAGCGGTGCATGGCTTCGGCGTAGGTCATGCGCGGGAATTCCGGCAGATCGACGTCGATCGCTTCCTTGAACACGGTACGGATCAGCTTTTCCATCAGGGCGGTGATCTGGTCCTCGCTCATGAACGAGGTTTCGATATCGACCTGAGTGAATTCAGGCTGACGATCAGCGCGCAGATCTTCATCGCGGAAGCATTTGACGATCTGGTAGTAACGGTCATAGCCGGCAACCATCAACAATTGCTTGAAGAGTTGCGGCGACTGCGGCAAGGCGAAGAACTGACCATCATGGACGCGCGACGGCACGAGGTAGTCGCGGGCGCCTTCCGGGGTCGATTTGGTCAGCATCGGCGTTTCGATGTCGATGAATCCGTTGTCGTCGAGGAAGCGACGGAAGGCCCGGGCCGTCTTGTAACGCAGCATGAGATTGTTCTGCATCTGCGGGCGGCGCAGGTCGATGACGCGATGGGTCAGGCGAACATTTTCGGAGAGATTGTCTTCGTCGAGCTGGAAGGGCGGCGTGACCGAAGGATTGAGGACTTCGATTTCGTGGCAGAGGATTTCGATTTCGCCGGAAGCCAGATTGGCATTGGTCGTGCCGGCCGGGCGCGGACGAACCTTGCCGGTGATTTTCAGGCAGAACTCGTTGCGCACTGATTCGGCAATGGCGAAGGTAGCGGCCCGATCCGGGTCACAGACGATTTGCGCCAGACCTTCGCGGTCGCGCAAGTCGATGAAGATGACGCCGCCGTGGTCGCGCCGACGATGGGCCCAGCCGCACAGGGTAACAATTTGCCCGTCGAGGGAGGCGTTGAGTTGTCCGCAATAATGGGTACGCATGAAACTTTCCGGTTGATTCAGGTGTTGGTGATGATGCGGGGATGTGGCTGGGGGGCCACAACGCCCATCGAGATGATGTATTTGAGTGCTTCGTCGACGGACATTTCAAGTTCGATGACATCTTTGGCCGGGAGCATCAGAAAGAAGCCGGACGTCGGATTCGGTGTGGTCGGTACGTAGACGCTGACATGTTCGGAATCGAGGTGATTGACGATGTCGCCGCCGGGATGTCCGGTTTGAAAGGCGATCGTCCAACATTCCTGATGTGGGTATCGGATGAGCAGGGCTTTGCGAAAAGCATTGCCGTTCGGCGAAAACAGTGTGTCGGAAACCTGCTTGACGCTGTGGTAAACCGAGTTGACGACGGGAATCCGGGCCAGCACCTTTTCCGACCAGACGACCAGCTTCTGGCCAATGAAATTGGTCGCCAGAAGGCCCGTGAACAGGATCATGGCCAGGGTCAGAACCGCTCCGGCGCCGGGTATCTGGAAACCGACCAGATTTTGCGGATGGATGCCTTCCGGCAGCAGTCGCAGCGACTGGTCGAGAGCACTGACGATCGTCGACAGCACCCAGCCGGTTATGACCAGCGGGACCCAGATCAGCAGGCCGGTGATGAAATAACGTTTCATCAACTGGCCACGCAAGATGAGCAGCTTCCTTCGCCGGTCTGGCAAGGGGGCGCTGCCGCCGGCTTGTTGCCGCCACCCTTGAAGTCAGTGGCATACCACCCGCTGCCTTTGAGCTGAAAGCCGGCGGCGGAAAGTAGCTTGCTATAGCTTTCCTTGCTGCATTCCGGGCAAGTCGTGAGGACAGGGTCGCTCATCTTTTGCAGATGTTCTTTCTGGAAGCCGCAGGAGTCACAGCGATATTCGTAAATCGGCATGGGAGTCCTCCAAAACCTTGAATTATAACCGAGAGTCTTAATTGACTATATCGGGGCGAGCCTTGCCTTTTTCAACCGATCAGGCCGAGATAGCTGCGTGTGATCGATTCGCCCCAGAAGAGGGCGATGCCGCCAGCTGCGGCAAGGTAGGGGCCAAAAGGGATCGGGACGTTGCGCCCGTGGCGGGCGGCAACGATCAGCGTGATACCAACGGCGGCACCGACCACCGAGGAGAGCAGAATGATGGCCGGCAGCATGGACCAGCCCAGCCAGGCACCAAGGGCGGCCAGGAGTTTGAAGTCACCATAGCCCATGCCTTCCTTGCCGGTAGCCAGCTTGAACAGCCAAAAAACGCTCCACAGGGCGAGATAACCGAGCATGGCACCGACGACGGCGGACGACAGGTCGGTATAGGTTGCCCACAGATTGAAGCCGAGGCCCAGCCAGAGCAAGGGCAGGGTGATCGAGTCGGGCAGAAGCTGCGTATCAAGATCGATCGCGGCGAGTGCGATGAGCGCCCAGACCAGGGCTAGTGCGCCGGCCCCCTGAAGGGTCGGGCCAAAATGCCAGGCGACATAGGCAGAGAGCAGGCCGGTCAGTGCTTCGATAATCGGGTAGCGCAGGGAAATCGGGGCCTGGCAAGCCGAGCATTTACCCCTGAGGATCAACAGATAGCTGATCAGTGGAATGTTTTCGAGAGCGGTGATCTGGTGGCCGCAATCCGGGCAGCGCGAGCGGGGCTTGGCCAGCGACAGCGGGGCTTCTGCGGGCGGCGGTGATTCCCCACGCAAGTCGGCACATTGTGCGTGCCATTCCTGCTCCATCATTTTGGGCAGGCGGTGAATCACCACGTTGAGGAAGCTGCCGACGCAAACGCCGAGCAGCCCAGCCACGGCGGCCAGACCGCCCAGGGTTTCGGGGAGCATCAAACGACGGATCCAATCTTGAAGATAGGCAGATACATGGCAACGACCATGCCGCCGATGAGCGTACCAAGAACCACCATGATGATCGGTTCCATGAGGCTGGACATGGCATCGACGGCATCGTCGACTTCCTGTTCGAAAAAGTCGGCCACCTTCGATAGCATCGAGTCGAGAGCGCCTGACTCTTCGCCAATGGAGACCATCTGGATCACCATGTTGGGGAAGATGTTGGTGTTCTGCATCGCTGTGGTCAGATTGACGCCAGTCGATACTTCGCTCTGGATCTGGCGCGTGGCGACCTTGTAGACGTGGTTGCCGGCCGCGCCACCGACCGACTCGAGGGATTCGACCAGCGGTACGCCGGCGGCGAACATGGTGGCGAGGGTGCGGGTCCAGCGCGCAATGACCGACTTGCGGACAATATCGCCGAAAATGGGCATGCGCAGGAGCATACGATCCATCGCCATCTGGATTTTCTCGGAACGCTTCCAGCTTTCCAGGAAGGCGTACAAGCCGCCGCCGAGAATGCCGAAAATGGCCCACCAGTACGCCACGAAAAAGTCGGAAAGGGCGATGACGAAGAGGGTTGGGGCCGGCAGATCGGCACCAAAGGACTTGAACACGTCCTTGAAGGCTGGGATCACGAAGATCATGATGACGGCGGTGATGATGAAGGCGACGACAAGGACGGCAATCGGGTAGAAGAGGGCCGATTTGATCTTGCCCTTGATGGCCAGGATCTTTTCCTTGTAGGTGGCGAGGCGGTCAAGCAGGGTATCGAGAATACCGGCCTGCTCACCGGCGGCGACCAGGTTGCAATACAGCGCATCGAACTGCAGCGGAAATTTGCGGAAAGCTTGCGACAGCGAACTGCCGGTTTCGACATCGGACTTGATATCAAGCAACAGTTTGCCGACAGCGGGGTTGGAGTGGCCACGGCCAACGATGTCGAAGGACTGCAACAAGGGAACGCCGGATTTCATCATCGTCGCCAGCTGGCGGGTGAACAGCGAAATATCCTTCTCGGTTATCGTGCCACCGGTCTTGAAGCGAACTTTCTTGACCTTGGCGTTGGTCACGCCCTGTCGACGCAGCATCGTTTGCACGACCGATTCGCTGGCCACGCGCATTTCGCCACGTACGGTTTTGCCGTCTTTATTCTTGCCTTCCCAGAGGAAAGTGCTTTCCTTGACTGCCGAGGCCCTATTTCTTGCGGCGGTAGCCATATATTTTCCTTTTCATTAGGCGTTGGTGGTGCTCAACACTTCGTCAAGCGACGTCATGCCTTGTTTGACCTTCAATAAACCAGATTCGCGTAGATCCTTGATGCCTTCGTCCTTGGCCTGTTTCGCCAGATCAAGGGCAGAGGCGCCCGACAAAATCTGCCGTTGCATGGCCTCGGAAATCGGCATTACCTGATAGATGCCGACGCGGCCCTTGTAGCCTGTTCCTTTGCAGCGTTCACAGCCGCCCGGGCCATACAGGGTCCACGAGCCATCGAGATCGGCCTGTTTGTACCCGGCATCAAGGAGAGCCTGCTCGGGGACGGTGATCGGCTTCTTGCAGGTGCACAGCCGGCGGGCCAGACGCTGCGCGGTAATGAGTAGAACGCTGGAGGCGATGTTGAACATGGGGACGCCCATGTTCATCAGGCGGGTAAGCGTTTGTGGCGCATCATTGGTATGCAGCGTGGACAACACGAGGTGACCGGTCTGGGCGGCCTTGATCGAAATCTCGGCGGTTTCCAGATCGCGGATTTCGCCCACCATGATGATGTCGGGATCCTGGCGCAGGAAGGCTTTAAGCGCGACCGGGAAGGTCAGTCCGGCGCGATCATCGACATTCACCTGGTTGACGCCGGGCAGATTGATTTCGGCCGGGTCCTCAGCGGTGGAAATGTTGATGCCGTCCTTGTTCAGGATATTCAGGCAGGTATAGAGCGACACCGTCTTGCCCGAGCCGGTCGGGCCGGTGACCAGGATCATGCCGTAGGGCCGGGCGATGGCTTCCATCAGCACGGCCTTTTGTTCCGGCTCGTAACCGAGCGCCTCGATGCCCAAGGTGGCCGAAGTCGGGTCAAGAATCCGCATGACGATTTTTTCGCCCTGCAAGGTCGGTAGGGTGCTGACCCGGAAATCGATGGCGCGACTCTTGGATAGCACAAGACGCATGCGTCCATCTTGCGGTACCCGCTTTTCGGCAATGTTCAGCCGGGAAATGACCTTGATGCGCGAGGCGATCTTTTCCTTGATGGCGAGCGGCGGCGTCGCCACTTCGCGCAGGATGCCGTCTACCCGGAAACGGATACGGTAGAACTTTTCGTAGGGCTCGAAATGGATGTCAGAGGCGCCATCGTTGATGGCGTCGAGCAACATTTTCTGGATAAATTTGACGACGGGCGCATCGTCAATGTCCTGGCCTGCCGCATCATCGACCTTGGCCGCAGCTTCCTCGTCGAGAAAGTCGAGATTGATGTCTTCGCTGGTGAAATTCTTGAGGGCATCGGCTGCCGATTCGGAATATTTGGCGACGAGTGGTGCCAGTTTTGATTGCTCGACGACGATCGGATCTACCGCCAATCCGGTCTGAAAGCGGATTTCGTCGAGGGCGCGCAGATTGGTCGGATCGGCGATAGCGACCGACAGGCGGTTGCCACGCTTGTTAAGCGGGATAACCTTGTGCGTGAAAATAAGTTTCCGGTCGATGGCATCGGTCGGGATGTGCGCCTCGTCGAAGGCAGCGAGATCGAGCAAGGGATAACCGAAGGTGTCGGCTACGAAGCGGGCGATATCCAGCGCGCCAGCCTTCTGGCTGATGATGATCTGCTCAATCAATGAAGTCTTGGCGCTATGGGCTTGAGCCAGTAGCTGTTCTGCCTCAGCCTCCTTGAGTTGCCCGGCCTGTACGAGCGCTCGTGCCAGGCCGCCGAGTGGAGGATTTTGAGGTGTTGCTGCCATTGATTGATATGGAATGCCGATTAGATCACCTGATGATGCTACGCAGGCGCGCGTTTGTAAAGGACAGGTCAGCGTCAGTCGGCCTGTTTCGCAACTAAGCAAAGATGAAATTGCGCTGGTTTGAGCTTTTCGGCGTGATGCGATGCCGAGCGCGGCCCGGATTTTTGGGGCAGGTGCTGGCTAAGGGCCGCTGGTCAGACATCTTGTATTGCCCTCCCCGCTGGTGGGATGGGTGTTACGTGGCGTCTGGCCGAAAGAGGCGGACGGTGACGACACTCCTGTCCTGCGTTTGGAGTATCTCGACAGCGATGCCGGCCAGCTTGATGCTGGTACCCGATTCGGGAATGTCCTGGAAGTGTTCAAGAATCAGGCCGTTCAGGGTTTTCGGGCCATCTGTCGGGAAGTCCAGGCCGAGGGTCCGGTTCAGGTCGCGCAGGGCTCTGGCCCCTTCGACAATGGCATCGCCGGCCGGCGACCAGCCCAGTTCATGGCCAAGGCCGGGGACGGTAGTTGTGAAATCGCCGACGAACTCTTCAATGATGTCCTCTAGCGTCAACAGGCCAAGGATTTCGCCATATTCGTCGACCACAAAGCCGATGCGCTGGCGGTTTTCCTGGAAAAAGGCGAGTTGCGAGAAAACCGGGGTGCCCGGGGCGATGTAATAGGGCGACTGCAGTTGCTCAAGTAGCCCCGCTTCGTCAAAGTCGGGGTCGCCCAGGCTGGCAAGCAGGCGACGTACCGGCAGGATGCCGATCAGTTGATCGAGTGATTCGCGGCAGACCGGCAACCGGCTGTGATGGCTGGTGGTGAGTTGAGCGCGGACGTCTTCCCAGGGCTGGTCAAGATCGAGAATCTCGATGTGGCCGCGTGGCGTCATTACATCTTCAACAGTAATACTGTTCAGTTCGAACAGGCTAGACAGGATCGCGTGGTGCTTTTTCGGCATGAGATGGGCCGACTCAAGAACCAGGCTGCGGAGTTCTTCGGGGGACAGCTTGGTTTCTTCGTGCATGCTGCCGGGTGCGAGGCGAATGGCTTTGAGCAGGGCGGTGACGAAGAGATTGACGAACCAGATGATCGGGTAGGCCAGACGCAGGAGCGGGGTCAGCACATAGCTGAGGATGGGGGCCAGGCGGTCGGCATGCGTTGCGCAGATGACCTTGGGTGAGATCTCGGCGACGACGAGCAGGGCAAAGGTGATGCACAGGGTGCCGATTTCCAGGGCGTATTTGGAATCGCCGAACAGGGCCAGGGCGATATAGCCGGTCAGTGTCGCTGCAGCCGCGTTGAACAGCGTGTTGCCGAGGAGAATCAGGCCAAGCAGCTTGTCGGTCTGGCCGAGCAAGGCGAGGGTCAGTTTGGCGCCGCGATGGCCGTTCTGGGCAGCGTGCCGCAGGCGGTAGCGGTTGGCAGCCATCATCGCGGTTTCAGAACCGGAGAAAATGCCAGACAGGATAAGGAGCACGAACAGCGCCCCGAGCATGGCGGATAACGGCAGGTCAGTCATGGAAAATGATCAGAATCGACCCAGGATGACTTCGGCAACGAAGCGACTGCCAACGTAGGCCAGAATCAGGAGCGCGAATCCGGCCAGGGTCCACCGCAAGGCGCGTTTGCCGCGCCAGCCCCAGGCGTGGCGGCCGATTAGCAGGGTGGCGAAGATGCCCCATGAGGCAAAGGCAAACAGGGTCTTGTGATCGACGGTAAGCGGTTTGCCGAATAGCTCTTCAGAGAAAAGCACGCCGCTGCCCACAGTCAGGGTGAGCAGAATGAAGCCGATCAGCAACATGCGGAACAGCAGTTTTTCCATGGTCAGCAGCGGTGGCAGGCTGCCCAGGCTGCGTTTGACCGAACGTTTGTGCAGGGCGTTTTCGGTAAAGCCCATGAAAATTGCGTGCAGCGCTGACAGGGTGAGGAGGCTGTAAGCCAGCATGGCGGCCAGGAAGTGCAGCTTGAAGCCGGTGGCACTGGCATTCGCTACCAGGTGGACATTGGGGAAAAACACCGGAAGTGCCGCGCATACTGCAGCCAGCGGCAGAACCATGGGTTGCATGCCTTCCATGCGGGCCATGAAGCTTTCCAGCCAATAAATGAGGACAGCCAGCCACATCATCAGCGAGAGGGCGAAGCTGAACGAGAAGCGCATGCCGACATCGGCGAACAGGGCATCGTAGAGCCCGACAGCATGAATGACCAAGGCTGCGGCAATGGCAATGCGCTCCCAGGTTTGCATGGGGCAGGCGACGCACTGGTTCTCGCCCTCGCGCCAGCGAGTGTTCCAGAAATGGAAACCGAGCGCGCCATATAGCAGGGCGGCGAGAATGTGCGGCAGAAGCTGAATTACAATATCAACCATCCTTAGATTCTACTAGAAGCCCAACTGACATGCTCGATAACCTGACCAATCGCCTTGCTCGCGTCATGAAGACGCTCAAGGGCGAAGCTCGCCTGACCGAAGCCAACATTTCCGATGCCTTGCGCGAAGTGCGTATGGCCCTTCTGGAGGCCGATGTGGCCTTGCCGGTGGTCAAGGATTTTATCGCGGCGGTCAAGGAAAAGGCCGTCGGCGAGGCGGTCATCGGTTCGCTGAGTCCCGGTCAGGCTCTGATTGGCGTTGTCCACGCCGAACTGACCAAGATCATGGGCGATGCCCATGAGGGGATCAATTTCAATACGCAGCCGCCGGCCATTGTGCTGATGGCTGGTTTGCAGGGCGCTGGCAAGACAACGACGGTCGGCAAACTAGGTAAGTTTCTCAAGGAAAACCATAAGAAGAAGGTGCTGGTGGTCTCCTGTGACGTCTATCGTCCGGCCGCTATCGAGCAGTTGAAGTCAGTCGCCGGGCAGGCCGGGGTTGATTTCTTCCCGTCAACTGTCGGCGAGAAGCCTGAGGCGATTGCTCTGGCCGCTGTCGACTGGGCCAAGCGCCATTATCATGATGTTCTGCTTGTCGATACGGCTGGTCGTCTGGCCGTCGATGAGGAAATGATGGCCGAAATCAAGCGGCTGCATGCGGCGATCAATCCGATTGAAACACTGTTCGTCGTCGACGCCATGCTTGGTCAGGATGCGGTCAATACCGCCAAGTCCTTCAACGAGGCCTTGCCGCTGACCGGGGTCGTGCTGACCAAGCTGGACGGTGACGCGCGTGGTGGTGCAGCCCTGTCGGTGCGCCACATTACCGGCAAGCCGATCAAGTTCTCCGGGGTTGGCGAAAAGTTGACCGGTCTCGAGGCTTTCCATCCTGAGCGGATGGCCTCGCGCATCCTCGGCATGGGTGACGTGCTCTCGCTGATCGAGGATGCCAGGAAGGGGCTGGATGAAGAGAAGGCCATGGCCTTCGCCAAGAAGCTCAAATCCGGCAAGGGTTTCGACCTCAATGACTTCAAGGAGCAGATCGCCCAGATGCGCAACATGGGCGGGCTGTCGGCGATGATGGACAAGATGCCGGCGCAGATTGCCCAGATGGCCGGGCAGATGCCAGCTGGTGCCGAGAACAAGATGGTTGGCCGGGTTGAGGGCATCATCAATTCCATGACGCCGCTTGAGCGGTCCAAGCCGGAACTGATCAAGGCCAGCCGCAAGCGCCGCATTGCAATGGGGGCGGGCGTTCAGGTGCAGGAAGTCAATCGCCTGCTCAATCAGTTCGAGCAATCGCAGAAAATGATGAAGATGATGAGCAAGGGCGGCATCGGCAAGCTGATGCGCGGCATGAAAGGCATGCTGCCCGGCATGGGCCGCTGATCAGGGGTTCAGCGTCAGGCGGGCCGGGCTGTCGTAGTGCCACTGGTTCTGCCAGGCGGCGCGAACCATGTTGGGGTATTCCGGCTTGCCCAGGCTGCCGTTATAGCGGCCTAGGGCGCGGAAGAGATCGCCTTTTTCGATATCCAGATAGTGGCGCAGGATAGTGCACCCATAGCGCAAGCTGGTGCGCAGGTCGAATAGCGAGTCATCCGTCCGGCCGATCAGTTTGACCCAGAACGGCATGACCTGCATATAGCCGCGTGCCCCAGCCGAGGATACGGCGTATTTGCGGAAGCCGGACTCGACCTGGATCACGCCGAGCACCAGTTGCGGGTCAAGCCCGGCCCGTGTCGCTTCGTAATGCACGCTGCGTAGCAGGTCGATGCGGTAGTCCCGGTTGGGGATGCGCTTTTCCAGACGACGCGACATTTCACCGAGCCAGTCCGCGGCTTCCATCGGATTCTTGAACGAACTGACCGTCGGTCGGGAGTCTGAGACGGCCTTGTGCAACGCAGCCTGGACGCTGGCCGAAAGTGGTTCATATTTTTGCGCGCCGGCGTAGGCCGCCGACGCGCCAAACAAACAAAGGGCCGCAATCAGGCGGCGCACAGTTTCCCTTGGAGGACACTCAGCGCATCGGCTTGGGCGATCATTGTTGCCTCGGCATCACGACGGCCCTTGTATTCGAGTTGGCCTTCCTTGAGGCCGCGTTCGCCAATTACAACGCGATGCGGAATACCGATCAGTTCCATGTCGGCGAACATGACCCCGGGGCGCTCGTTGCGGTCATCCAGGAGGACATCGATGCCCGCTGCCTTCATTTCACCGTACAGTTGGTCGGCCGCCGCTTTGACGGCTTCGCTCTTGTGGTAGCCCATGGGGACGAGGCAAACCTCGAAGGGGGCGATGGCTGGGGGCAGGATGATGCCCTTGTCGTCATTGCCCTGTTCGATCGCAGCGCCGACGATGCGGGAGACCCCAATACCGTAGCAGCCCATTTCCATGATCTGGCTCTTGCCGCTTTCGTCAAGGTAGGCGCAGTTCAGCGCCTCGGCGTATTTCTGGCGGAGTTGGAAGATGTGGCCGACTTCAATGCCGCGCAGGATTTCCAGCGCGCCTTTGCCATCGGGTGACGGATCGCCGGCGACGACATTCCGGATGTCGGCGACCTCTGCCTCGGGCAGGTCGCGACCAAAATTGACGCCGCTCAGGTGGAAGCCGGCCTCGTTGGCGCCACAAACGAAATCGCTCATCGCGGCAACGCTGCGGTCGGCAAAAACCGCGACTTTTTCACGGTCAATGGCACAAGGGCCGATATAACCTGGCTTGCAACCCAGGTGTTCCTCGACTTCGGCTTCCGTAGCGAAGCGGAAGGGGGTGATTGCGGCAATCTTGCTGGCCTTGATTTCATTCAGTTCATGGTCGCCGCGCAGAAGCAGAAGCGCAAAGCACGAGCTGCCATCTTCCTTCTCGCTGAAAACGGCAATTGATTTGACTATTTTTTCGAGTGATACACCGAGGCATTCGGCCACGTCGGCGCAAGCCATCTTGCCCGGCGTGGCGACCTTGGTCCTGGCCTGCGTGGCAGCGCCGCGCTGTACCGTCGGGGCGACGGCTTCGGCCAGTTCGACGTTGGCGGCGTAGCCGGAGTCGGGGCAGAACGCGATGTCGTCCTCGCCGGAGTCGGCCAAAACATGGAATTCATGCGAGCCGGTACCGCCGATCGAGCCGGTATCGGCGGCCACGGCGCGGAAGCGGAGACCCAGGCGGGTGAAGATGCGGCTGTAGGTGTCGTACATGTTGCCGTATTCACGCTTCAGGTCGTCGAACGAGGCATGGAAGGAGTAACCGTCCTTCATCAGGAACTCACGGCCGCGCATGACGCCGAAACGCGGGCGGATTTCGTCGCGGAACTTGGTCTGCACCTGATAGAGGTGGATGGGCAACTGACGATAGCTCTTAACGTCGCGGCGCACCACGTCGGTGATGACTTCCTCGTGCGTCGGGCCGATAACGAATTCACGCTGGTGGCGATCCTTGAAGCGCAGCAGTTCCGGGCCGTATTGTTCCCAGCGCCCGGACTCTTGCCACAGTTCGGCCGGTTGCACGGCGGGCATGAGCAGTTCGAGTGCGCCAGCCGCGTTCATCTCTTCGCGGACGATGTTTTCAACCTTGCGCAGGACGCGCAGGCCCAGTGGCATCCAGGTATAAATGCCGGCTGCAGCGCGTTTGATATAGCCGGCGCGGAGCATCATTTTCTGGCTGATAACTTCGGCGTCGGCCGGGGCTTCCTTGAGAGTGGTAAAAAAGAACTGCGAAGTGCGCATGGGATGCTCTTGAATTCGTTGCGAAACCTCGATTTTACACGGTCCGGCTTCTTTGCATGCGGGCACCGTTTGTGAAAGAATCCGGGTAACTATTAATTTTTTCAGGATTTTTATGCTCGACCGCGAAGGCTATCGCCCGAACGTCGGCATCATTCTTTGTAACGCCAAGAACGAGGTTTTCTGGGGTAAGCGCATTCGGGAGCATTCCTGGCAGTTTCCGCAAGGTGGCATCAAACGCGGCGAAACGCCCGAAGAAGCCATGTTCCGTGAGCTGCACGAAGAGGTCGGGCTGATGCCCGAGCATGTGCGTATCCTTGGGCGAACCAAAGGCTGGTTGCGTTATGAAGTGCCGACACATTGGATCAAGCGCGAATGGCGCGGGTCCTACAAGGGCCAGAAACAGATCTGGTTCCTGCTTCGTCTGGTGGGGCGTGACTCTGATGTCAGTCTGCGCGCCACCAACAAGCCGGAATTCGACGCCTGGCGCTGGAATGACTACTGGATTCCGCTCGATGCGGTGATCGAGTTCAAGCGCACCGTTTACGAACAGGCGCTCAATGAGCTTGTCCGTTTCATCGACTTCGACCGAAAAGGGGCGAAGCAGCGGCGGTTTGTTGGTGATGCGTTGGATTCAGAAGCGCCTTCGGTGCACGAGGATTAAACATGTCGTTGTTTTGTAAAGGTTCTCTCCTGCTGCTTTCGCTGCTCGCTTCGGCCTCGGTCATGGCCGATTTCGAGGAGGATTATGAAAGCAAGCAGTGGCAGGAAATGGAAGTCCAACTGCCAGCAGCGCCCCGGCAGGAAAGTCTCCTGCCCTTCTATGTCAGCGCGGCGACGGAGAACCGGTTTTTTGTCGATGGGGCAACCATCAGTGTCGGCAAGGACGGTGTTGTCCGTTACGTTCTCGTCATTCTGGCACCGGAAGGCGGTCGCAACGTGACCTTTGAGGGGATGCGTTGCGAGTCCCGCGAGCGTCGTATCTATGCTGCGGGGCGCGTGGACGGTAGCTGGTCGAAAGCGCGGAAAAATGAATGGGTGCGCATTCAGGATGCTTACGCCAATCGCCATCATGCGGCACTATTCCTCGACTATTTCTGTCCCATCGGGAATATTGTCCAGAATGCCGCCGAGGCGCGGAATGCGCTGAAGCAGGGCGGTCATCCGGATAACAAACACTAACGCCATGTCTCCGGATCAACTTATTCTCGAATTCGATCGCGCCCTGCGTACCGTACTGGCACCGGCGCGCAGCGTACGTCCGACGCCTGGTGATAACTTGCCGGATGCGGATCTAGATGACGAGCAGCGGCGTCATGTGGTCGGCCTGATGCGGGTCAATCACTGTGGCGAGATTTGTGCCCAGGCACTCTATCAGGGCCAGGCGCTGACGTCGCGGGATCCGGAAATTCGCGATGCCCTGCGTGGTGCTGCGGATGAGGAAACCGAGCATCTCGCCTGGACGGAGCAGCGGATTGGCGAACTGGGTGGCCGCAAGAGTGTGCTCAATCCGCTCCTCTATCTCGGGTCTCTATCGCTCGGGCTGGCCGCGGGCGCGCTCGGGGACAAGTGGAATCTTGGCTTTCTGGCCGAGACCGAGCGGCAGGTCGAGGCGCATCTGGACGGACATTTACTCAGCTTGCCTGAGGCGGATGCACGTTCCCGGGCGATCGTCGACCAGATGCGTCTGGACGAAATCCAGCATGCGGAGACGGCGATTGATTATGGTGCGGCTGAACTGCCTGTGCCGGTCAAGGTGGCAATGAAAATGGCGGCCAAAGTAATGACCGGGGCCGCCTACCGCATCTGATTCCCGGTGAGGCGCGCTCAGGCTTCCTCGATTATTTCGAAATCGTAGGTAATCTCGGCGGTCTTGCCGATCATGATCGATGCCGAGCAATACTTGTCTTTCGATAACTCAATGGCCCGCGCAACAGCATCGGGCTTGAGTTGCTTGCCCTTGACCCGGTAGTGAAAGTGGATGTGGGTAAAGATCTTGGGGTCGGTGTCGGCCCGCTCGGCTTTCATGCTGACATCGCAGCCGCTTACCGCGTGGCGGCCCTTCTTGAGGATCAATACGACATCAAAGGCCGTGCAGCCACCGGTGCCTGCCAGCACCATTTCCATTGGTCGGAGACCAATATTTCTTCCTCCGGCTTCGACAGCGCCATCCATAACCACGGCGTGGCCGCTGCCAGTCTCCGCAACAAACGACATTCCGGCGTCGTTACCCATCCATCTAACGGTGCATTCCATGTAGGTCTCCTTGCAAGACCGCGAATTCTAACGGATGTGATTCGTTCGGGCTTGCCTTGACAAAATGCTGCGTTGCAACAAAATACCCTGATGTATCGTGCTGACCGGGCGCCACAAAAAATTTTCGCATTGGTTAAATATATCTGTACAGACATAACAATCGTATTTGTATCAATAGATTAATAGTCATTAATAAATACTATATGTATATTTGTTTTTTAATTGTGCGTCGCACAAATAGTTCTTGCCCGCGAGTGGCTATTGGTGGAGAATGCAAAGCGTACGAACTGTAGTGACTTAACAGCGATGGGTTCTTCAGTTCAGATTTGTCTCCTCCACCCTCCTCCTTTGGTGTGGATTTAACGCGACTCTCCGAGTCGCGTTTTTTTTGTCTATTGGTTGAATAAACGGAAAAGCATTGACACCTCCTGCAGGAGTCGACTAGAATCCGCGCCTTTCTCCAATCCGCGCCCAAATTTTTCAGGACGGCACACTTATATGAAAACGTTTTCCGCCAAGCCACATGAGGTGAAGCGCGAGTGGTTTGTGGTAGACGCCACAGACAAGGTGCTCGGCCGCCTCGCCACCGAAATTGCTCGCCGCCTTCGTGGCAAGCACAAGGCTATCTATACGCCCCACGTTGATACCGGCGATTTCATCGTCGTCACCAATGTCGAAAAGCTTACCGTCACCGGTAACAAGGCTGAAGATAAGAAGTACTACCGCCACTCCGGTTATCCGGGCGGTATCTACGAAACCAACTTCAAGAAAATGCAGCAGCGTTTCCCGGGCCGCGCCCTCGAAACCGCCGTCAAGGGCATGCTGCCGAAGGGTCCGCTGGGTTACGCAATGCTGAAGAAGCTTAAGTGCTACGCAGGCGAACAGCATCCTCACACTGCCCAGCAGCCCAAGGCTCTGGAAATCTAAGGGGTTATCATGGCTGAAGCTTATTTTTACGGTACCGGTCGTCGCAAGAGCGCCGTTGCCCGTGTCTTCATGAAGCGTGGCTCTGGTGCCATCGTGGTCAACGGCAAGCCGGTTGATCAATTCTTCTCCCGCGAAACCGGCCGCATGATCGTGCGTCAGCCGTTGGCTCTGGTTGAGCAGCTGAGCGGTTTTGATATCAAGGTGAATGTTATCGGCGGTGGTGAGTCTGGCCAGGCTGGTGCGGTTCGCCACGGTATTACCCGCGCATTGATCGAATACGATGCAGCATTGAAGCCTGCACTTTCCAAGGCTGGCTTCGTGACTCGCGATGCCCGTGAAGTTGAGCGTAAGAAAGTCGGCTTCCACAAGGCCCGTCGCCGCAAGCAGTTCTCGAAGCGTTAATTCGCTTTGCGCAGGAAAAGCCGCCTTTGGGCGGCTTTTTTGTTTTTGGGGTGGGGGGTATCATGCGTCCTCGCTTGGAGGGTCTGGCCATGTTCAAGTTTTTCTGTATCGAAGCAACGGGATGTCCTGAATCTCCCCGTGAAGGGTGCCTGGATTGATACCTGTGCCAGCGGTGACACTGAAACTGAGGCGGTTTCGGCGCCGATTCGGGATAGCGGCGCCGAAGGTAGTTGTACGAAGTCATCTCCCGGTGCTGTGGATCGTTCTGCCGGCGGTGTTGTTGGCGCTATTGCTGGGGGCAATCGGGTGGTTGCTCGCTCAGCGCAGTGAGGCGGGGGCGTTGGGCCGGGAAATGGAGGCGCTCCAGCATCAGCTACAGATTCAGCGTGAAGAGTTGAACATCCTGCGGTCTACCGCCGGGACGGGTAAGAATGCGGCGAATATCGAGCGGGCAACCCAGTTGCAGTTGCTTGGAAAAATTCAGAGCCTTGAGGCACAAAATGCTGCGCTCAAGGAAGACATTCTGTTGTTTGAGCGTTTGATTCCGGTGGCGGGCGAAGCGGCGTCCGTCCGGGTCGAATCTTTTCGCGTGGCTCAGGAGGCGCACGGTCGATTTCACTATCGGCTACTTCTTGCATTTCAGCCCGACAAGCAAAATACGGAATTTCGCGGGCGTCTGCAGCTGGTTATCAACTATGTCCTGGCCGGTAGCAAGATACAGTTGGTTTTGCCGGACAAGCCAGAGGGGCTTCCCCAGTATCAGCTCGAAATAAAGCACTTTCTACGTCGCGAAGGGGTGTTTGATTTGCCAGGCGGGGCGGTGTTGCAGGACATCGAGGCGCGAGTTCTGCAGGGTGATACACTAAAGTCCAAACGGATAGCGCAACGCTAGGAGTACACCAGATGTTCGGAAAAAAAGACGAGAGCAAGCCTTTGGGCCGGATAGATAGTTTGATTGGCGCGGGTACTCGCGTCGAGGGTAGTGTTTATTTCACGGGCGGCTTGCGCATTGATGGCGAGGTCAAAGGCAGTATTGTGGCAGTTGAAGGTGCATCTTCGTCAATGCTCGTCCTCAGCGAGCATGCGCGCGTTGAGGGGGCTATTAACGTGGCGCACATGGTCACCAATGGAACGGTGGTCGGTCCGGTGTCTGTTGCCCAATCAATCGAGATGCAGTCCAAGGCGCGTATCACGGGTGATGTCGAGTACGCCGTGATTGAAATGCACCAGGGGGCGGTCATCGAAGGGCGTCTTTTGCACGCGGCGGGTAAACCGGTGGAACTTAAATTGGCGACTTCTGCCTAACAGCATTGACCGTGATATCGCCGGCTCGCATAATCACGCACGAAATTTTATCTGGAGTTCTCCTCATGAATGCAGTTACCGAAATCACTACGCCGTTTGTGTTTACCGACAGTGCCGCTGGCAAGGTCAAGGAATTGATCGAAGAAGAAGGTAATCCGGATCTCAAGTTGCGGGTGTTTGTTACTGGTGGTGGCTGTTCTGGCTTTCAGTATGGCTTCACGTTTGACGAAGAGGTCAATGAAGACGACACGACCATGGAAAAGAATGGCGTTACCCTTTTGATCGACCCGATGAGCTATCAGTATCTCGTTGGCGCCGAAATTGATTACAGCGAAGGTCTGGAAGGGTCGCAGTTTGTAATCCGTAATCCGAATGCAACATCTACCTGCGGTTGCGGATCCTCGTTTTCCGCCTGACTGTTTGTGGTTCCCAAAAAAGCGGCGAAAGCCGCTTTTTTTACGTCCGCAAAAATTTTCGTGTGTATTTGGTTGGTCAGCCAGGCTGCTTCAAGCGTCCGGAGAGTTCAGATATGTCGAATTTCCAGAAGTTCTCTATGAAGTAATGGTCTGATTTGTAGGGGTTCCTTGAGAGAGGATGGTGTTATTTTCAAATTAGTGTTGACGGTGTGTTTTTAATCGGTAGAATGCGCACCTCTCCTGCGGTGCCGGGCGTTTTCGGCGGTTGTAGGGGAGTCAGGCGGTGCAAGAAATTTTGCAGAATAGCTTGACGGGGAGTTGGGATTGGTTCATAATCTTGCCTCTCTGCTGCAGACGAAGCGAAAGCGACGGCGCGGTGAAGTGAATGATCTTTAACAATTTGGACAACCGATAGGTGTGGGTGCCTTGATGCGTAAGCGACGCAAGTCGCAAAAAGTATTATGGCAATCACACGGATAGAGAAATCTATTGAAGTAATGAGAATTACTGTCAGTGAATTGTGAGTTGTTTTGTTGGATTGAACTGAAGAGTTTGATCCTGGCTCAGATTGAACGCTGGCGGCATGCCTTACACATGCAAGTCGAACGGCAGCACGGGGCAACCTGGTGGCGAGTGGCGAACGGGTGAGTAATGTATCGGAACGTACCTTTCAGTGGGGGATAACGTAGCGAAAGTTACGCTAATACCGCATATTCTGTGAGCAGGAAAGCAGGGGATCGCAAGACCTTGCGCTGATTGAGCGGCCGATATCAGATTAGCTAGTTGGTGAGGTAAAGGCTCACCAAGGCGACGATCTGTAGCGGGTCTGAGAGGATGATCCGCCACACTGGAACTGAGACACGGTCCAGACTCCTACGGGAGGCAGCAGTGGGGAATTTTGGACAATGGGCGCAAGCCTGATCCAGCCATGCCGCGTGAGTGAAGAAGGCCTTCGGGTTGTAAAGCTCTTTCAGCCGGGAAGAAAACGCATGGGTTAATACCCTGTGTGGATGACGGTACCGGAATAAGAAGCACCGGCTAACTACGTGCCAGCAGCCGCGGTAATACGTAGGGTGCGAGCGTTAATCGGAATTACTGGGCGTAAAGCGTGCGCAGGCGGTTTTGTAAGACAGGCGTGAAATCCCCGGGCTCAACCTGGGAACTGCGTTTGTGACTGCAAGGCTAGAGTATGGCAGAGGGGGGTGGAATTCCACGTGTAGCAGTGAAATGCGTAGAGATGTGGAGGAACACCGATGGCGAAGGCAGCCCCCTGGGCCAATACTGACGCTCATGCACGAAAGCGTGGGTAGCAAACAGGATTAGATACCCTGGTAGTCCACGCCCTAAACGATGTCAACTAGGTGTTGGGTGGGTAAAACCATTTAGTACCGGAGCTAACGCGTGAAGTTGACCGCCTGGGGAGTACGGCCGCAAGGTTAAAACTCAAAGGAATTGACGGGGACCCGCACAAGCGGTGGATGATGTGGATTAATTCGATGCAACGCGAAAAACCTTACCTACCCTTGACATGTCCAGGAGCCTGAAGAGATTTGGGTGTGCTCGAAAGAGAACTGGAACACAGGTGCTGCATGGCTGTCGTCAGCTCGTGTCGTGAGATGTTGGGTTAAGTCCCGCAACGAGCGCAACCCTTGTCGTTAATTGCCATCATTTAGTTGGGCACTTTAACGAGACTGCCGGTGACAAACCGGAGGAAGGTGGGGATGACGTCAAGTCCTCATGGCCCTTATGGGTAGGGCTTCACACGTCATACAATGGTCGGTACAAAGGGTTGCCAAGCCGCGAGGTGGAGCTAATCCCAGAAAGCCGATCGTAGTCCGGATCGTAGGCTGCAACTCGCCTGCGTGAAGTCGGAATCGCTAGTAATCGTGGATCAGCATGTCACGGTGAATACGTTCCCGGGTCTTGTACACACCGCCCGTCACACCATGGGAGCGGGTTCCGCCAGAAGTAGGTAGCCTAACCGCAAGGGGGGCGCTTACCACGGCGGGGTTCGTGACTGGGGTGAAGTCGTAACAAGGTAGCCGTAGGGGAACCTGCGGCTGGATCACCTCCTTTCTAGAGAAGCATCTGTGGCACCCACAACCTATCGGTTGTTCATGAGTAGCAAACAGACGAGGGTCTGTAGCTCAGTCGGTTAGAGCACCGTCTTGATAAGGCGGGGGTCGTTGGTTCGATTCCAACCAGACCCACCAACGTCAAATCAAGGGGGATTAGCTCAGCTGGGAGAGCACCTGCTTTGCAAGCAGGGGGTCAACGGTTCGATCCCGTTATCCTCCACCAAAACCCAAAGATAAGCAGTGGTGTTTATCTTTGGCTTTTGAGCAATCAATTGCTACGTTCTTTAACAAAATGGAAGAAGGTTGTGTTGCGGCGCTGATGAGGCGTTGGCAACACGTTGTGATTGCATCTGTAATGTCTTCGGACGATACAGCACAAATATGAGTTGCCTGTAGCCTGCTCTCGCAAGAGAGTACAAGGTTATAGGATCAAGCGAATAAGTGCATGTGGTGGATGCCTTGGCGATCACAGGCGATGAAGGACGTGCAAGCCTGCGAAAAGCTACGGGGAGCTGGCAATGAAGCTTTGATCCGTAGATATCCGAATGGGGAAACCCACTCAGCAATGAGTATCCCTTACTGAATACATAGGTAAGGGAGGCGAACCCGGTGAACTGAAACATCTAAGTAGCCGGAGGAAAATAAATCAACCGAGATTCCCCAAGTAGTGGCGAGCGAACGGGGAGCAGCCTGCTAGTGATAGCGGAA